>JAFTCX010000061.1 GCA_017454485.1 Clostridia bacterium
AGGATCATGAGAACCACGCCGATGATGATGCTGATTACGGGGATGCCGCCCACTTCACCGAGAATGGCGGGATCCTTGAAAAAGGCGGACTGCAGGTTCAGGGTGATCTTGTTGACCTGGCCCATGTTGCCAATGCCGAAGGAGGCGAGCGCGGCACAAATTGCAAACAGCACGGCCAGCACCTTGCCCACGCCCTTCATGTGCTTTTTGCCGCCGAGGCCGTCCGCAAGGTAATACATTGCGCCGCCCGACCATTCGCCGTCACGGTTGCGGCGGCGGTAATAGATGCCCAGCACGTTTTCGGAATAGTTGGTCATCATGCCCAAAAAGGCCGCGACCCACATCCAGAAAACAGCGCCCGGGCCGCCGAGCACGATGGCCGCGGAAACGCCCGCAATGTTGCCGGTGCCGATGGTGGCGGCAAGGGCGGTGCAAAGCGCCTGAAACTGTGAAATGCTCTTTTTGTCGGTCTTCGCGCGTGAGGCGCTGCCTTTGCCGAAAATGCTTCCGATGGTCTCCTTCCACCAGTGGCCGATGTGGGTCACCTGGAAGAAGCGGTTGCAGACTGTCATGATGACGCCGGTGCCGATCAGCAGGATCAGACCGATCTTGACCCAGACAAAGCCGTTGATGGCGTCGTTGATCTCAGCGAGTCGTGTGAAAAAGTCTTCCATGGATTTCTTTCCTTTCGTGCGCATCTGTGCGAATCATCGGTTACGATGCGCTTATTTATTAAAGTATAATAAAAACGAACCGCGCTTTTGCGTGGCTCGCCCGGAAATCGACACAAAGTCTGCCAAAGTCCGCCGGAGCGGTTCGACAGTAAACTCAACTTTGTCCTTTTGCCTGAGAGATTCACGCTTTGCGCTTTCACCTTCGGCACTGCGCGCCAAAAAAGGCCGCAGCTTCTCCAAAGTCCCGTCCGCATGCAGTCCGGCCTGCGGCGGTTTCCCGCCGGTACAGGCACCTGAGAGTTTTTCTCCTTCGGTTGCGCAGGGTGCGCGATGATTCATTGATGCGTACCCCGTATGCATCTCCTGCATGCATCATACGGATTTCATTTTTATTTTCAGTTATTATAGCATTGATGGACGAAGAAATCAAGAGGGAAAAGGGAAAAATTCGCAATCATTCCTTTCGTCACGGCTTTGCCGTGCCACTTTCCACAAAGGGGACAGTTGGGGTTTTCAGCAACTCTCTGAGCGTCCCCTTTGGGGAAGCTGTCGCCGCAGGCGGCTGAAGGGGCAAATCAAGCAAAAAAACACTTCACGGTTTCGCGCTCTCTGATTTGCGGAATGATAACATCCGTCAATCCTTCCTTGCTGCACCAGAGCAGAAACGTGCGCAGCGAACGGACATAGGTCGCAACGGTGTTGTGCGCCAAGCCCGCATCACGCATTTTGCAAATCATTTCCTCCAGATGCCTCTTGGTCAGACTGCAAAGCGGCATATCAATGTCCAGATACTTGGAAACATTTTAAATTCTGTCCTTGTAGTTTTGGATGGTTGTTTCGGTGCATCCCTGCACTTTTCTTGAGAAAACGAATTCCTCATAGACCTCCCGTAAAGGCAGACTACATCTGGAATTCATCACAATTTTGGGTGCCATAACTGACCACATCCCTACCTAAAATTTCAGCAAAAAAGGATGCGGTCAGCGGCACACACACAAACAACGAAAAAGCCCCGAAAACTCAGTGCTTTCGGGACTTTGGAGCTGCTAACCGGATTTGAACCGGTGACCTCATCCTTACCAAGGATGCGCGCTACCAACTGCGCCATAGCAGCATGCTGTTTGCAACAGCTTTGATATTATATCCTATCTTTGCCGGAATGTCAACCTCTTTTTCAAAAAAAGTTCGATTCTGTGTGCCGGATGCGCGTTCATAGACAAATACCGCTTTTTGCCGAAAATACTTGACCGCTTCCGAGGTTTCATGTATAATAACAAAAATAATGTAAAACACCGAAAGGAAAGGACAAAGGATATGGCAAAGAAAAAGTTCCCCAAGGGCGTCTTCATGGAGATTCCCCAATTCAAGACCGCCCGCGAGTTCATTGAATACGGCCACGAGAACGGCGGCGACCAAAAGCAGTACATCTATATGGAGACTGCCAAAACCACCCGCACCAAGAGCTTCAACGAGGTGTGGTATGATACCATCGGTCTGGGCCAGTTCCTGTTCAAGCACGGCATGGACGGCAAAAAGGTCGCCATCCTCAGCGAAAACAGCTATTACTGGATCATTTGCTTCTACTCGATTCTGACCGGCAACAACACGTCAATTCCCATGGACGCCAAGCTCATGGACGACGACATCATCGAAATCATGGTGCGTTCGGGCTGCGACGCCATCTACTACTCCAAAGATTTTGCCGGCACCATTGAAAAGATGAAGGCGAACGAGGACGTGAAGATCCAGCTTTACATGAAGATCGAGGACTTCTATGACATGATCGCCGAAGGCCATGCCGACCTCGACGCAGGGAACGAGAGCTATCTCGACCATCCGCCCACGCCCGACACCATTGCCGCCATCGTCTACACCTCCGGCACCACAGGCCGCAGCAAGGGCGTCATGCTTTCGCACAAAAACGTGTGCGCCTCCGTTGTGGCGTCGCTGTCTGTGCTGCAAAGCAACCACGCCATCGGCTTTTTGCCGATGAACCACACCTTTGCCTGGGCGAGCGCCCTGTTTTCCTCCAACGTGATGATCGGCTGGGGCTACATCTGCCGCAGCCTGAAGGATATCCCGAACGACATGAAGACCTATCATCCCCAGAATATCGCCGGTGTGCCGCTTCTGGTGGAGACCATCTATAAGTCTATTTGGCGCACCGCCGAAAAGAGCGGTCAGGCCGACAAGCTCCGCAAGGGTCTCAAGCTCAGCAACGCTCTGCGCAAGATCGGCATCGACAAGCGCCGCAAAATTTTCAGCAAGATCATCGACGCCCTGGGCGGCGAACTGGAATATCTTGTCGTCGGCGGCGCCTACCTCGACCCGAAGATTGAAAAGGGCATGTCCGATTTCGGCGTGGAGATTCTCACCGGTTACGGCACCACGGAATGCTCCCCGGGCATCACGCTTTCCACCCTGCAGGATCATAAGCTGGGCTCCTGCGGCAAGCCGATGAGCTGCTGCGAGGTCATCATCCACGAGCCCGACGAAGAGGGCGTGGGCGAGATCTGGGTCAAGGGCGACAACGTTATGGTCGGCTATTATGACGACCCCGAAGCCACCGCCTCCACCTTTGAGGGCGAATGGTACAAGACCGGCGACTACGGCCGCTTTGACGAGGACGGCTTCCTGTTCTATGTGGGCCGCAAAAAGAACCTGATCGTGCTTTCCAACGGCAAAAACGTTTCGCCCGAAGAGATCGAAGACAAGATCATGATCACCATTCCCTATGTCAAGGAGGTTGTGGTGTCTGACGAAGACGACATGATCGTTGCCGAGTTCTTCCTGGACGAAGAAGCCCAGCCCGACGCCAAAGAGCGCATCAAGGCCGACGTGACCGAACTCAACCGTCAGCTTCCGGTCTACAAGCGCATTTTGCGCGTGAAGACCCGCGACACCGAGTTCCCGAAGACGACCTCACTGAAGATCAAGCGCGTGTATAAAGACTGAGTCGGTAGTCTGTAGTCATAAGTCAAATTGCAAGGGCGGTCTTTGGCCGCCCTTTTTTTGCGCAATGCGCAATGAATGGATGCGGCAAAAAAACGCAAAAAAGTTCCCTTCCTATATGGACAAATCGAAAATTGTATGTTACAATTAAGAAAATAGCAAGAAGGGGTTGACATCCGTGCTGCGTTTTGCGACAATGACTGTAGCAAGCAAGCAAGCAAGGATAACTGCGCCCTTTTTACCGTTTCATCCGTAATCATAATGTCATAGATTGCCCAAGGGGTAACTATGGCGTTTTTCCTTGCCTGATATATTTCCAATCGAACATATGCGGTCAGCAGGCAAGCCGAATATTCACCAAACAAACCAAACAAACTTTTACAAAAAAACAAAACACATTTTTAAAGGAGAAATAACACATGAAAAATTCCATGATTAAAAAACCCATCAGCATCCTTCTGTCCCTGCTCATGGTGCTGTCCGTCTTCGGCGGCATGGCGTTTACAGCAAGCGCGGAAAGCAGCGGCACCTATAACGGCTTCAGTTGGACACTTGGCGATGACGGCGCTTTGAGCATCACGGGCAGCGGCAGCATCGGCAGCAACGACCGGTGGCGCAGTAATGGCGAAATCACCAGCATTTCCGCCACCGGCGCGATCGAACAGATCGACAGAGACGCTTTCTTCGGCAACCAGAATGTGACATCCTACACCGTTGAAAGCACCACGGACCTCAAAATCAGCCAAGATGCGTTCTTTGTGTACCAAGGCTCAAAAATGGAAACAATCACCATTACCGCGCCGAAAATCACATTGACCAACAATCCGTATTATAACTATGATGAACCGATGGAGTTGATATTCAACGGAGATGTGTATTTGAACCCCGGTGCTTTTAGCGACATACTTACTTTGTCCGTACACTTCAACGACAACTTGTATGTAGTTATCCCGGCTGGTTACTATGTTTTCTCCGGCCCCGGAGCCGACGAACTGCAGAGTTGGTACAAAAGTATAGCAGAGGAACAGTTGAGCCATCCGGAACATCCGGACGATTATGAACAGCAATTGTCTGATATCCTCGCCTATGCTGACGAACAGGGCTGCACCTATACGAAGTATGAAGAAGAAACCACGGAACTTGTCAACGAAGAAACCATCGGTCTGGTGTTTGGCAGCACGTATGTTGCGGCACAGCCGAACTGCGGTGCAAATGGCACCAAGGCGTATTATGTCGGAGCGGGTGTTTGGAACGACAGCGTCGGTGACTATGTCGATTCCTATTACTTGTATGAAAACGGAACCTACCGCTTAGTTACGGCTGACGACCTTGTGATGGCGCCCACCGGCGAACATGATTATACCGACGTCGAATGGACGTTTTTTGATGCCGCGCGGCACGCACGCACCTGCACGGTCTGCGGCCAGACGGAATACGCAGCCCACGACGTGATCGTGAAGGGCGCAGGCGACGCAGATTGCACGAACGAGGGCTACACCGGCGACGAGTTCTGCTCCGTTTGCGGCGCAAAGCTGTCTGAAGGCACCATCATCCCGGCAAAGGGTCACACCACTGCGATCGTTGGCGCAAAAGAAGCGACCGCAACCGAAGACGGCTACACCGGCGATGAGGTTTGCACCGTTTGCGGCGAAACGATCAAGACCGGCAACGTGATCCCTGCAACCGGCGAGCCTACACCCGATGAGCCGACCGACGAGCCGACCGACAACAACAAGGGCGGCAACGACTTCATCGGCAAGCTGTTCAACTGGCTGATTGAACTGTTCCGTATGTTCACCCGCTGGATTCAGAAATAAACCTGCATTCCATTGCCCGCCGTGGATTTCCGCGGCGGGTCTTTTCTATCCGCTACCAGCTACCAGCTACCGACTACCAGCTACCGACTAACGACTAACGACTACCGACTAACGACTATCAACTATCAACTTCTCCATCATTTCCGCTCAAAAACCCTTGCCCTTTGGCATAATCTGTGCTATAATAAACTAATTCTATCATGAGGTCGTATATGCATGAAAATCTTGGGGATCGATCCCGGCTACGCCATCATCGGCTACGGGGTGCTGGAATACCGCAACAATCACTTCACGGTGGTTGATTACGGCGCAATTACAACCGACGCCGGCGTGCCGTTCAACCGGCGGCTGGAGATCATTTTTGACGAGCTGTCGGCGCTGTTGGAAAAGCACCGCCCGGACGCGATGAGCGTGGAAAAGGTCTTTTATAACAACAACGCAAAAACGGTCATCGACGTCAGTCAGGCGCGCGGGGTGATTATGCTTGCGGCGCAAAAGGCGCGCGTGCCCGTGTTTGAATATACGCCCCTGCAGGTCAAGCAAAGCGTGGTCGGCTACGGCCGCGCGGAGAAAAAGCAGATTCAGGAGATGACAAGGCGCATTTTGAATCTGGACGAAGTGCCGAAGCCGGACGACACGGCGGACGCGCTCGCAATGGCCATCTGCCACGGACACACCGGCGCGTCGCAGCTCGGCGCGGGACGGACACTGCGTATTCGGGAGGGGATCTGACGATGTTTTACAGTTTGACGGGCAACGTGATTTTTTCCGATCTGAACTCGGTCGCGCTTTCGTGCGGCGGGGTGGGCTTTCGCTGCCAGACCACGGCAAACACGCTGCGGGATGTGCAAAACGGCAAGGAGCTCACGCTGTTTACCTACCTCAACGTCCGCGAGGACGCGCTCGATCTGTTCGGGTTTTCCACCACGTATGAGCTGGACTGGTTCAAGCTGCTCATCGGCGTCACAGGCGTGGGCCCGAAAGCGGCGCTGGCAATCCTTTCCGAGCTTGTGCCGGAAAAGCTGGCGATGAGCATCTCCGCCGGCGACGTCAAGGCGATCACCCGGGCGCAGGGCGTGGGACCGAAGCTTGCCCAGCGTGTGATTCTGGAGCTCAAGGATAAGGCGAAATCCGCGCTTTCCGGCTCGGCGGACGCAGAAGACTATGCATCGGTCGCGGCGGCAAACGAAATGCCGAACACCAAGGAGGCCATCGCCGCGCTGACCATGCTCGGCTACAGCCAGACCGAGGCGAGTTCTGCCGTGGCGAAGCTCGATTCCTCGCTGCCCACGCAAACGCTCATCAAGCAGGCGCTCAAACTCCTTTCAAGGCAGGTGTAATCAATGGCGGAAGCATTTGAAGAACGCTATGTCAGCGCGGAATTCACCTCGCGTGACAACGATATCGAAGCCTCGCTGCGGCCGCGGCTGATGCGCGACTACATCGGGCAGGATAAGGTCAAGGAAAACCTTGAAATTTATATTCAGGCGGCCATCGGGCGCGGCGAAAGTCTGGACCATGTGCTGCTGTACGGCCCGCCGGGACTCGGCAAAACGACCCTTGCGGGCATCATCGCAAACGAAATGAACGTCAATTTGCGCGTGACGAGCGGCCCCGCGATTGAAAAGCAGGGCGACCTTGCGGCGCTGCTGACGAACCTCAATGAGGGCGACGTGCTGTTTATTGACGAAATCCACCGCCTGAACCGCTCGGTGGAAGAGGTGCTGTATCCCGCGATGGAGGACAACGCGCTGGATATCATCATCGGCAAAGGCCCCTCGGCGCGCTCGATCCGGCTGGATTTGCCGAAGTTTACGCTTGTCGGCGCAACCACACGCGCCGGTCAGCTTTCCGCGCCGCTGCGCGACCGGTTCGGGGTGGTGCTGCGGCTGGAGATGTATACGCCCGAGCAGCTCTCGCAGATTGTGACGCGCTCGGCCGGCATTCTCGGCATTGAAATTGAACCCTACGGCGCACTGGAAATTGCGGCGCGTTCCCGCGGCACACCGCGTATTGCAAACCGGCTGCTCAAGCGTGCGCGCGATTTCGCGGACGTCATGGGCGACGGCGTGATCACGGAGGAAACCGCCGACCTTGCGCTTTCACGCATGGAGATCGACCACCTCGGGCTGGACGCGATCGACCGCCGGCTGCTGACGGCGATGATCCGCGGCTATAACGGCGGCCCGGTGGGCTTGGAAACGATCGCCGCCGCCATCGGGGAAGAGGCGGTGACGATTGAGGACGTGTATGAGCCGTATCTGATGCAGATCGGCTTTCTCGGACGCACGCCGCGCGGCCGCGTTGTGACCCGCGCCGCGTATGAACACCTCGGACTCCCCGCCCCGGAGGGCGGGACAAAACAGCAGACGCTGTTTTGAGTCAATGCGTAATTCGTAATGCGTAATGCGTAATGCGTAATTGCGGTCGCGGTTGATGTGCGGATGAAAAGAACGTATGCGCCGCGGCAGGACGTGCGGTTGAAATGTATGCTCGTCAATTGTCATGCGGGTGAGGTTTGACGGCGCGGAGAACGACGATATATTCTGTTCGTGTGTTCCGCGTCGAAGGGCGTATTTCACTTCTTCTTCCGTAGATTATATCAATCAACTTTTCATTTATCATTTCTTTGGCGCATCGCCGCAGGCGGCGCCCCCCAATTACGCATTACGCATTACGAATTACGAATTACGAATTTAAAAAAAACACTTTCCTACAAAGGAGCACGTAAACTTATGGGTAGATTATTCGGAACCGATGGCGCGCGCGGCGTTGCCAACTCGGAGATTTCATGTGAACTTGCCATGCAGATCGGCAAAGCCGCGGCCATGGTGCTGACCGACCACGAGCGCCGTCCGAAGGTGCTCATCGGCACGGATACGCGCATTTCCAAGGATATGCTCGCGTCGGCGCTGGCGGCGGGGCTTTGCTCGGTCGGCGCGGATGTGATGACGCTCGGCGTGGTGCCGACGCCTGCCGTGGCGCATCTGGTGCGCTCCTACGGCTATGACGCGGCGGTGATGATCTCGGCGTCGCACAACCCCTGTGAATATAACGGGCTGAAAATTTTTCAATCCGACGGCTATAAGCTGCCGGACGCCTTGGAGGACGAGATCGAAGCGATCATCCTCGACGAGGTGGAGACCCCGCCGGTCAAGCTCGGCGGCGACGTGGGCAGCGTGCGCGTGTGCGAAAACACGGTACACGATTACATCGAATACTTGAAGAGCACGGTGGACTGCGATTTTTCCGGCATGGAGATCGCGCTCGATTGCGCAAACGGCAGCGCTTCGGTGACCGCTGAAAAGCTGTTCACGGATCTCGGCGCAAAGGTGCACATTCTTTCCGCGTCGCCCGACGGCGTGAACATCAACGCGAACTGTGGCTCGACGCATATGGAAAACCTGCAGCGGTATGTCAAAGCGCATCGTCTCACCGCCGGCTTTGCCTTTGACGGTGACGCCGACCGGATGCTTGCCGTGGACGAAAACGGTGAAATTGTGGACGGCGACAAGATCATCGCCATCTGTGCGCGGCAAATGAAGGCGGAGGGCCGCTTGAAGGGCAACACCGCCGTTGTGACCGTGATGACCAACATGGGCTTTTACAAATTCTGCGGCGAGCACGGCATCGATTACACCGCCACCAAGGTCGGCGACCGCTATGTGCTCGAGGAGATGCGCAAGCAGGGCTACGCCATCGGCGGCGAACAGTCCGGCCATGTGATCTTTCTCGATTACGCCACCACCGGCGACGGCCAGCTCACGGCGCTGCAGGTGCTCTCTGTGATGAAAAAGACCGGAAAGCCGCTTTCCGAGCTTGCGTCGCTGATGACGGTCTATCCGCAGACGATGATCAACGTGCACGTTTCAAAAATGGGCAAGGCGCGCTTTCATAACGACGCGGACATCGCCGACGCGATCCGTCAGGCGGAAAAACAGCTCGGCGACACCGGGCGCGTGCTGGTGCGCGTTTCCGGCACGGAGCCGCTGGTGCGTGTGATGCTGGAGGGCGAAAACAAAGCGCAGATTGAAACGCTTGCGCGTGAGATTGCCGATGTGGTAAAGGAAAAACTGATCTGATATGAGAAAAGCCGAACACTGGAAGGATTATGAGCTGCTCGATTGCAGCGACGGCGAACGTCTGGAGCGCTGGGGCGATGTGATCCTGGTGCGCCCCGACCCGCAGGTGATTTGGAAAACGCCGAAAAAAGACGCGCGCTGGTTTGCGCCGGACGCGCATTATCACCGCTCCAAAAGCGGCGGCGGCGCGTGGGAAACGCGCAAAAAGCTGCCTGCCGCATGGCCGGTGCGGTTTGATGAGCTGACCTTCAACATCAAGCCGATGGGCTTCAAGCATACCGGCCTGTTCCCCGAACAGGCGGTCAACTGGGAGCTGCTCATGCAAACCGTCCGCACTGCCGACCGTCCGCTCAAGGTGCTCAACCTGTTTGCCTATACCGGCGGCGCAACCGTTGCCGCGCTGAAGGCGGGCGCGTCTGTGGTGCATGTGGACGCGAGCAAGGGCATGGTGCAATGGGCAAAGGAAAACGCGAAAGCCAGCGGGGTGGAGGACCGCCCGGTGCGCTGGATCGTGGACGACTGCATCAAATTCGTTCAGCGTGAGATTCGCCGCGGCAACACCTACGACATCATCATTATGGACCCGCCGTCCTACGGGCGCGGTCCCGGCGGCGAGGTGTGGAAGCTGGAAGACGAGGTGTATCGCTTTGTGGAGCTTTGCGCCGAACTGCTTGACCAAAACGCGCGCTTGATGCTCATCAACTCCTACACGACCGGCCTTTCGCCGTCTGTGATGCAATATATTTTATCGGTGCTTGTGCAGCCGAAGCTCGGCGGCACGGTCAGCTCGTCGGAAATCGGTCTGCCTGTGGCAAAGACGGACCGTGTGCTGCCCTGCGGCGCAACGGCGATCTGGAAAAAGTGACGCGCCGCAATCTCGGCAGAAACAGAACCTGAAAAAAAGTCCCCCCATAATAAGGCCGGAAACGCCGTTTTGTTGCGCAAAACACGCGACAAATGGGGAAATCTTAATTATTTTTAATTTTCTTCATCGCTCTCTCACGCGCGTGTGTGCGCGCGTAAAGATCTACGTCTGATATCTTTCTTTCTTCTTTCTATATTGTGTGCGCCCGTTGACCGGCTGCGGTTTTGCCAAAGTCCGGCTGTGGTCTGAAAATGCGTGCACTTTTCGCACCCCGCGTTTTTGCCTTCCCTTGTCCCACAAGGGAAAAAGCGGCAGTTTTTCGTGTGCAAAACGTGGTTCATTTTGCCTTTTTTGCACATCAATTTCCCTTTTTCGACTGCAGGGGCACACAAAAAACGATTCCTGTTCCAAGGTGTATTTATGAACGATTTTATCCGATTTGAAAACGTGTCCTTTGCCTATGAAATAGAAGGCGAAGCGGCAAAGCCGGTGCTGGAAAACTTCAGCCTGACCGTGCATGAGGGCGAGTTTCTCGCCGTTCTCGGTCACAACGGCTGCGGCAAAAGCACCGTGGCAAAGCTGTGCAACGGCATTGAGTTTCCCCAAAAGGGCAGGGTGCTCGTGCGCGGACTTGACACCGCGAGCGAAGAGCATCTGCTTGCCATCCGTCAATGTGTCGGCATGGTGTTTCAGAACCCCGACAACCAGATCGTCGCCACCATCGTGGAGGACGACGTCGCCTTCGGGCCGGAAAACCTCGGCGTGGAGCCTGCGGAAATCCGCAAAAGGGTGGATGCTGCGCTGCGGCGCGTCGGGATGTATGACTTTCGCCGCTTTGAGCCGCATAAGCTTTCCGGCGGACAAAAGCAGCGTGTGGCCATTGCCGGCGTGATTGCCATGCAGCCGGCGTGCATTGTGCTTGACGAGCCGACCGCCATGCTGGACCCGCGCGGCAGACGCGATGTGATGGACACCGTGAAAATGCTCAACCGCGAACAGGGCATCACCGTTGTGCTCATCACGCATTATATGGACGAGGCGGCGCAGGCCGACCGCGTGGTTGTGATGGATCACGGCAGGATTTTGCTGGACGACACGCCGCGCAGGGTGTTTGCGCAAACACAGACGCTGCTGCGCGCCGGGCTGGATGTTCCGCAGGCGACGGCGCTGGCCAAGGAGCTGCGCAAAAACGGCGTGGACGTTCCCGCCGATGTGCTGACCGTGGACGAACTGGCAGACGCGCTCGTTCGCGCGGCACAGCAGAACTGATTCGGATTTTTGCTTTTTACATACAGGAGGCTCCGCTTTGGCAGATATCATCCTCGAAACAAAAAATCTCACCTATACCTATGCGCCGAAAACGGCGGGCGAGGTCACGGCGATCCGCGACGTTTCCGTTGCCATTGAGCGCGGCACGCTTGTCGGCATCATCGGGCACACCGGCTCGGGCAAAAGCACGCTCATTGAGCATTTCAACGGCCTGATGCGCGGCACAAGCGGCGTTGTGCTGCTGGACGGCAAGGATATTTGGGAAAATAAAAAGGAGATTCGCTCCGTGCGTTTTCGCGTCGGGGTGTGTTTTCAGTACCCGGAATATCAGCTTTTTGAGGAAACGGTCTATAAGGATGTGGCCTTCGGACCGAAAAACATGGGGCTTTCCGAAGAAGAGATCGACCGCCGCGTGCGGGAGGTGCTCTCTTTTGTCGGACTGGAAGAGCGCTATTTGGAGCTTTCTCCGTTCGATCTTTCCGGCGGTGAAAAGCGCCGCGTTGCAATCGCCGGCATCATGGCGATGGAGCCGCAGGTGCTTGTGCTGGACGAGCCGTGCGCCGGACTGGATCCGATCGGCCGCGCAACGGTGCTTTCCCTGATTCAAAACTATCAAAAAACCACGGGCAGTACGGTCATCATTGTGACGCACAGCATGGAGGACGCCGCGCTGATTGCCGATCGCATCCTTGTGATGAATCAGGCGCGTCTGGCGTTTTACGGCACGGTGGAGGAGGTCTTTTCTCACGCCGGGGAGCTGCAGTCCATGGGGCTGGATATTCCGCAGATGATGCGCCTTTATCTGCTGCTGCGTGAAAAAGGACTGCCCGTTTCAAAGACGTTTTATACACTAGAGCAGGCGAAAAAGGCGATCCTTGCCTGCTTCAAAAAGGGGGAGAACGCATGATTTCCGATATCACCATCGGCCAGTATTATTCCGGCACTTCCGTGCTGCACCGGCTGGATGCGCGCGTCAAAATTCTTTTGACCGTGCTGTTCATTGTGATCATCTTCCTTTGCAAAAACTTTTTGTCGCTGGCGCTGATGTTTGCGCTCACGGCGGTTTCCATTTTGCTTTCCGGGGTGCCGTTCCGGATGTTCTTCAAGAGCCTCAAGCCGATCTTGCCGATCATTCTGTTCACGGCGGTGCTCAACATTTTCTATATCAAAAAGGGCACGGAGCTGCTGTCGTTCTGGGTCATCACGATCACGACCGGCGGTCTTGCCACTGCGTTTTTCATGGCGGTGCGCATCATCTGCCTGATTATGTGCTCGTCCCTTTTGACCTATACCACCACGCCGACCGATTTGACCGACGCGATCGAACGGCTGCTTTCGCCGCTGAAGGTGCTGCACATTCAGGTGCACACGCTGGCGATGATGATGACGCTGGCGCTGCGGTTTATTCCGACGCTGATTGAAGAGATCGAGCGCATCACAAACGCGCAAAAGGCGCGCGGCGCCGATTTTGAAAGCGGAAGGTTCATGCAGCGCGTGAAAGCGATGATCCCCGTGCTCGTGCCGCTGTTTGTTTCGGCGTTTCGCCGGGCATATGAGCTGTCGTTCGCCATGAGCTGCCGGTGCTATCACGGCGGCGAGGGGCGCACGCGGATGAAGCAGATGAAGCTGCATCTGTCCGACGGCGTTTCGTTTTTGCTGTTTGCGCTCGTGCTCGCGGGCGTGATCGTGCTCAACCATTTTTTCGGAAAACTGATATGAGAAACATCAAACTGACCCTTTGCTACGACGGCAGCGCCTTTCACGGCTATCAGCAGCAGGACAATGCCGAAACGGTGGAGGCCGCGCTGAAAGCGGCGCTGCGCCGCCTGCTTGGGGAGGACGTCAAGCCCGTTTCCTGCAGCCGCACGGACGCCGGCGTACACGCCGAAATGTTCGTATGCAATTTCAAAACCGAAACCGACCGCGAAAACGAAAAGCTGCTGCGCGGGCTGAACGCGCTGCTGCCGCCGACGGTCGCCGTGCAAAAATGCGAGGATGTGCCGCTTTCCTTCCATGCGCGCTATGACTGCGCCGGCAAGGAATACCGCTATCTCATTTGGAACGCGCCGGTGCGCAATCCCTTTTCTGTCGGCCGTGCGGTGCATGTGCCGTATGCGCTGGACACGGAACGGATGGACAAAGCGGCAAAGCTGTTTTGCGGCACCCATGATTTTTCGGCCTATTGCGCGAGCGGCAGCGAGGTGAAAAGCAAGGTGCGCACGATCACGGCGTGCTCTGTTTGGCGAAACGGCGATCTTGTGGTCTTTTCCGTGCGCGGCAACGGCTTTCTTTATAACATGGTGCGCATCATGGCCGGCACGCTCCTGTCGCTTTCGGCGGGCGGGTTGACAGAGGAAGACATTTTGCGCTCGCTGAAAAGCGGAAAGCGCGCTGATGCAGGCCCGACCGCCAAGGCCGAGGGACTGTATTTACACGAAGTTTTTTACGAGGAGGGCAACTGAAATGGAGGAAAAACGGATCGCGCCGGCGGAAAAAAGGACGCCGGACAAAAAACGCGTTTTGCTGTTTGCCGCAATCGGCGCGGCGGCGCTGCTTGTGCTGGCGCTGCTGGTTGTGATGGCTGTGCGCGGCAGATCCGCCGCACCGCAGACTCCGCAGGCAAACGAGGCGATTGCCGCGGCGGACGGGGAGACGCAGACCCGCACCGCAAGCGGGCGCAGCGGATTTCCGCTGGCGTTCTCCGGCGGAAGCATCCTCGATGTGAAAAGCGGCAGCGGCGGGCTGTTCACGCTGACGAAGGACGCGCTGTTTTTTGTGAGCACCACCGGCGCTTACCGCACGCCGTTTCTGCATTCCTATGCAAAGCCCGTGCTCAAGACCGGCGGCAAATATGCGCTTGTGTTTGACCGGCTGACCGGCGATTTCACACTTTGCGACGCGCGGCACAGCATCTCTTCCGGCCACAGCGAAAACGGGCAGCAGCTTTCCACCGCAGCGGTGAGCAAAAAGGGCGAAATTTTGCTTGCGGCAAAGGGCGGCAACTACGCGAGTCTGCTCTCCTATTACAACCGGCGCGGCGAACTGCTGTTTTCCTGGGAGTGCGCCAGGGAATACATCGTTTCCGTGGCAATCGCCGAGAACCGCTCCGATCTGCTTTGCGCCGCCGTCGGCGCGAAGAACGGCGAGATGTATACGAAGCTGTACTGGCTGAACATCGGCAAAATCGACACGGTCTGGGAAACAACGCTGACCGGCACGGCAGGCACCGAATGCGCCTTTGCCGGCGGCAACGATGTGCTGCTCGTTTGCGCAGACAAGCGCCTGCTGATCGACACCAAGGCGAAAAAAGAGCCGGTGAGAGAAGCGGCCTATCCCGCAGCCGCAGCGTTTTGCCACACCGCAAAGGGGATGACCGCCGTGGTCAACCAAAAGATCGGCACATTCGACACCTATGAGATCACCGTTTTGGGCAAAAACAACAAAACGGTCGCTTTTGCGCAGACCGAGCAGCATCCGCTGTCTGTGTTCTGCAACGGCAAGCACGCCTTTCTTTTAACTGACACCGGTGTGTACCGTGTGAAACGAAACGGAAAGCTCAAGGAGATCTGTGCTCTTTCCGAAACGGAGCGCGGGCTTGTGATGGTCGGCGGCGACGCCTTCCATTATAACAAAAATACCCTTTCCAAAAATTGACAAACCGCGCAGAGTGTGCTATACTTGACTGCCTTGACAGACAGGGGACGATTAAGGCAATTTTAAAGTACAGTCTTATGATAGTGGTAAGGCTGTAAGTAAGGAGAGGGTAACCATGCAGTATCTGCTTGACCTTGGCTTTCTGGCCGTTTTTGCGCTGACCGTGTTTATTTCGGCAAAGCGCGGCTTTTTCAAAACACTCATCGACCTCGCCGCCTATGTGATCTCGCTGGTTGCGGCAAAGGTCTTTTCCCAACAGCTTGCGCCGATGGTGTTCCACACCTCTTTTGAAACGCCGCTGCGCACACAGATCGGCGAAGCGATCGGCAAGGTCGGCGTGACAGATTACACCGCGCAGATCGAAACCACGCTGCGCTCGCTCCCGGAATCCGTGAACGGGATGATGGAGCTGATCGGCATCAACAAGGAGCAGCTCATCACCCGGCTGACAAACAGTCCGCTGGCCGGAAAAAATGTGGTGAACAGCATCATGGACACCGTGGCAACGCCTGTGGCGACGGCTGTGATCCGCACCGTGCTGTTCGTTGTGATCGCGCTCGTGCTCTCTGTTGTGCTGCGTGTGGTCTGCCTGTTTTTGGATAAGCTCATCAAAAAGCTGCCCGCCATCAAGCAGGTCAACACCGGCTTGGGTGTGCTGCTGGGCGTTTTACGCGGCGCGCTGGTCGTGTTTTTGACCGCGCTGCTGGTCGATCTGATCGCCGGTTTTGTTGCAAACCCCGATTTCATCGCGGCGGTGCAGGGTTCCATTGTTGAAAACGCTGTGCAGGGCTTCTTGAGCTCGATCAGCGGATTTGTAGCAAAATAACGAGGAGGATTTTCTTCATGAAAGATTTATTCAAAGGTGCACTGACTGTGCCGAATTTTATCACCTTCGCCCGCATCTGTCTGGTGCCCGTGTTCGCCGTGCTCTATCTCAAGGGCGAGCTGATCCCCGCGGTGATCGTGCTGGCAATTTCGGGACTGACCGACCTGGTTGACGGAAAGATCGCGCGGCGCTTTCATCAGGTTTCCGCGCTGGGCAAAATTCTGGATCCCGTGGCGGATAAGCTGACACAGATCACCGTTGCGATTTTGCTGCTCATCAAATTCCTGCACGCGCAAAGCCCCGTGATCCACGCGTTCGGCTATGTGTTCATCGTCTTTCTTGCCAAAGAGGGCTTCATGGTGCTCGGCGGACTTGCGATGCTGATCGTCGGCCTTCGTCCGGGCGCTGCGGAGATGCCGGGCAAGATTGCCACCGTGGTGTTCTATGTGGTGATGACGCTCATTTTCGCGTTCGGCCCCGAGGTCGGCGCGCTGACCGGCCTCTTCACGCTGCCGGAGGTGCTTACGGGCATCCTTGTGGTGATCTCCGCCATTATGACGCTGATCGCCCTGGCGAGCTATGTGCCGGGCATCAAAAAGCAGGTCGGCGAATTCTTTGCCGAAAAGCGCGCGGCGAAAGGGAATTAAAGTAACGAGGGGATAAGGGATTAAGGGAATAAGGGAATAAGTGAAGGAACTCAATTCCACATTCCAAATTCCAAATTCCACATTCTCCTCAACGACTCCGCTCTTCAACATATTTTACCAAGGAGACAACTATGAAACCAGTCACTTGCAGCAGATGCAAAAAGCGTCCCGCTGTGATCTTCATTTCAAAAATCATCGACGGAAAAACTGTGCCCGAAGGCCTGTGCCTGCAGTGCGCCATGGAAATGAACATCGGCCCCATCAAGCAGATGATGGATTCCATGGGCATCACCGAAGAGGACGTGGACGCTGTTTCCGAACAGTTTTCTTCGCTGTTCCCGAACGCGGACGAGGACGGCTCCTTTGAGGGCGGCGGTTCGCCGTCGCTGCCGTTCATGCAGGGTCTGTTCCAGGACTTGCAGAACGGGCTGCAGAATATGCCGGAACAAACCAATCTTCCGCAGCAGGAGCATTCACATACCGCCGATTCCGCACCGTCCGGACGCAATGTGCGTCAAAAGAAAAAGGAGCAGAAAAAGCGCAAATTCCTGTCGCTGTACTGCACCGATCTGACTGCCCGCGCCCGCGACGGAAAGCTGGACGCGATCATCGGCCGCGATAAGGAAATTTCGCGCGTGGTGCAAATTCTTTGCCGCCGCAGCAAGAACAACCCCTGCCTGATCGGTGAACCCGGCGTCGGCAAAACCGCCATCGCCGAGGGCATCGCGCTGCGCATCGCTTCCGGCAATGTGCCCGCAAGGCTTGCGGACAAGGAGATTCATCTGCTTGACTTGACCGCGCTGGTGGCCGGTACGCAGTTCCGCGGCCAGTTTGAAAGCCGCATCAAGAACCTCGTGGACGAGGTCAAGGACAACGGCAACATCATTTTGTTCATCGACGAGGTGCATAATCTTGTCGGCACCGGCGACGCCGAAGGCTCGATGAACGCCGCAAACATTCTGAAACCCGCGCTTTCCCGCGGTGAGATTCAGGTGATCGGCGCCACGACGTTCAACGAATACCGCAAAAACATTGAAAAGGACGCCGCGCTGGAACGCCGCTTTCAGCCGGTGAAGGTGGAAGAGCCGTCGATTGACGACGCAACCGAAATTTTGCTCGGCATCCGCTCTTACTATGAAAACTTCCACCGTGTGCGCATCTCCGACGCGCTGGTGCGCCGCGCGGTCGTGCTCTCTGAGCGCTATATCACCGACCGTTTTTTGCCCGACAAGGCCATTGACCTGCTCGACGAAGCCTGCACCTGCGCGAATTTGCGCAACAAGGCGATCTCCGAGCTGGAGATCGGCGAGCAGAAGCTCAAGGATTTGCAGGAGACCGAGGACGAGCTTGCCTCACAGACCGAAAACATCGATTACGAAGCGATTGCCAACATCAAAAGCGAGATCGTCAAATGCGAAAACGCAAACGCCGAACTCGCTGTGCGCGCCGCAGACAACGACGTCAAGGAAGAGGACATCGCCAAGGTGATCGAGCTGTGGACGGGCATTCCCGCCACCAAGGTCATCGAAAGCGACCTGCGCCGTCTTGCCGGATTGGAGGAGCGGCTGAAATCGAAGATCATCGGTCAGGACGAAGCCGTTCATGTGATCTCCAACGCCATCCGCCGCAGCCGTGTGCAGATCAGCCCGCGCCGCAGACCCGCGTCGTTCATCTTTGTGGGTCCCACCGGCGTCGGCAAGACCGAGCTGGTCAAGCAGCTTGCCAACGAGCTGTTCAATACGCCGGAGACGCTCATCCGCCTGGATATGTCCGAATTTATGGAAAAATTCAGCGTCTCGCGCATCATCGGCTCCCCGCCGGGCTATGTCGGCTATGACGAGGCCGGACAGCTCACCGAAAAGGTGCGCCGCAAGCCCTATTCCGTGATCCTCTTTGACGAGATCGAAAAAGCGCATCCCGACGTGATGAACATCCTTTTGCAGATCCTCGACGAAGGCCGCATCACCGACGCGCAGGGCAGAACCGTGAACTTTGAAAACACCGTGATCGTGATGACGAGCAACGCCGGCAGCGAAAAGAAAACCGGCGCACTCGGCTTCGGCAAGGAGGAAGGCGCCGCGAGCAGGGAGCGTGTGATGAAAGCGCTGTCCGATTTCCTGCGGCCCGAATTCATCGGCCGTGTGGACGAGGTTGCCGTGTTCAATCCGCTTTCCGAAGACGACTTTGAAAAAATCGCCGTGCTGCTGCTGAACGAATTGAAGGATTCGCTGCAGGAAAAGCCGCTCACGTTCTCCTGGACCGACGATGTGCCGCGCTTGCTTGCAAAGGAATCCATCGGCGGCACCCGCGGCGCACGCGATTTGCGCAACACGATCCGCCGCCAGGTCGAGGACGGCATCGCCGCGATCATCGTCGATCATGCCGACGAAAATGTGACAGCCGTCGCCGCAGCGGTCAAGGACGGAAAGATCGACCTGCAATATCTTTAATACCGATCTCGAATCAACCTTTGCTGTAAGAACGCCGTTTTTTCAAAAAAATTTCAATTTGTTATTGACAAAATCAGGCGAAATCTATATAATGTTATACGTTATTATGAGGTGAGTTATGACGATTTCTCTGGAACGCCTGTTTTCGGGCGAAGAACATGAGATTTTGCTGAACGAATCCTTTGATTTTTCCGATGAGCCGGTGCAGGATGCGTTTCCATTCGCCGCACCTGTGAAGCTGACGGGAAAAATCGAAGAACGAGCGCAGGTCGTTACACTGGAAGCCGAAGCCGACGTTTGCTATCACGCGTTTTGCGACCGTTGTGCCCGCGAGGCCGAACGGCGCTATCATGTGCCGGTGCGGCACGTTTTGGTGGAGGAACTCCAACACGAAGACGACGAGGACGATTACATCCTTGTGGAGGACCGGCAGCTTGATCTCGAACGGCTCACTTTAGAGGACATCTATTTGTTCTTGCCGAGCAAATTTCTTTGCACGGACGACTGCAAGGGCATCTGTCCGCAGTGCGGAACAAATCTGAATGAGGCCTCCTGCAACTGTAAAAGGGAAGTGGATCCGCGTTTTGCGGCTCTGCTTGATATGCTGGAGGACTGAAAAGGGAATCATTATTTCAAAATAAGGAGGTGCCGGTTCGATGGCAGTACCGAAGAGAAGAGTTTCAAAGGCAAGGAGAGACAAACGCCGTTCCAACGTCTGGAAGCTGACCGCCCCCACCCTTGTGAGATGCAAGCAGTGCGGCGAATACACCGTGCCGCATAAGGTTTGCGGAAACTGTGGTTATTACAACGGAAAGCTGATCGTTGCGAAGGACGAAGACTAAGACCTCGCGGTCGTATTTCGCGAAAACCGTCAAAGTCCCCACATGAAATGAAAAGAGATGGCAGAGGAAAAACCTGTCATCTCCTTTTTCGTTCCCTTATATGGAACGCGCCGGGACTTTGACTCGACGTTTTTTCGTCCTCGGCGTACCTTTGTACAGCCTTCGGCCGAAGAAAACGCCGTTTTCATCGAAATACGAATGCGGCGATTGCGGCAAGGCTGCTTTTCGCGAAAACCGTCAAAGTCCCCACATGAAATGAAAAGAGATGGCAGAGGGAAAACCTGTCATCTCCTTTTTCGTTCCCTTATATGGCACGCGCCGGGACTTTGACTCGACGTTTTTTCGTCCTCGGCGTACCTTTGTACAGCCTTCGGCCGAAGAAAACGCCGTTTTCATCGAAATACGAATGTGGCGATTGCGGCAAGGCTGCTTTTCGCGAAAACCGTCAAAGTCCCGAATCACACATGAAAAGAGATGGCAGAGGAAAAACCTGTCATCTCCTTTTCTCTTTCGGGGAGCGCGACCGCGCGGCGGCGAGCCCGCGCAACGCGCGGCAAGGAGCGCAGCCAAGCCGCCTTTTGTTTTTTCTGCGCCCGCGCTCCTTGTGTGCCGTGCGCCCACGCACGGCAGCTCGCCGCCGCGTCTTCACGGCCGTTGCCGAACGGAAAACAGCCTGTGCTTCTCCGTTTTACGGTTGCCTTCGGCAAATCTCCTTCTTTTGCCTGCGCGTATCTTGCATTTTTCGACAAAATATGCTATACTATCCTTTGCTGATATTTTTCACCTATTTTGCCGCGCCGTTTTTGCGGCAGATTGGAGCTTCCTATGCTGAAAAGATTGCTGAGTTTTTGCCTGTGCGTGCTGATGTTTGCGCTTGTGCTGACACCGGTTGCCGACGCGCACGCGGCCTCGGAAAATACAGTTCCGCAAGTGGTGCTGAAGCTGATGAAAAAGTTCCCGCATCTCGCCTATTGGAACCATGTCGGCTCGTCTGCGAACAATCCCGACGGTGTGACGAATTCTCCCTGCCCGACGCATGTGGGCTGCAGCTGGGAGCCGGGCGCGTGCTCGTGCAACAGCTTTTCCAACGCCATCCAGTGCATGGGCTTTGCCTATAAGGCCGGCTTTGAAATGGTCGGCTCCGACCCGCGTTCGTGGGAGATGAGCGACACGCTCGACGCGTCCAAGCTGCGCGTGGGCGACGTGATCCGCTACCGCGGCAACCGCCATTCCCTCGCCGTGACCGGTGTCAAGGGCAACGTGATCTCGTTTGTGGACTGCAACTGGTACCCGATGTGCCAGATCCGCTGGAGCTCGATGAACTTGAACGATATGCCGAGCTTCACCTATGTGCTGCACGACCCGAAAAACAACATGAAAAATAAAAACGTGACCTTCTTTGAAGGCGCGGTGCGTCAGTCTACGTCGCCGTCGTCTCCTTCGCCGCAGTCGCCGACGCCGGAAGCGCCGGAGGGCGAAATCTGGCAGACAACGGGCAACATGAACCTGCGCCCGAACACCACCACGGATTCCGCCGTAATCGGCACAGTGCCCGACGGCGCGCGTGTTGCCGTGGAAAAGAAAAAGCTCAACAACGGCTACCTGTGGGGCAAGGTGACCTACGGACTGCAATCCGGCTGGATCGCGCTCGATCACTGCAACTATATTTCCGGCGCCGAGGATATGCCGCGCTTCAAGGTGTTCCCGACGGAAGTCGCGGCCAGTGTCGCCTTTGCTCTGGAATGGACGGGCGTGACCGGCGCGGATTCCTACACCGTTTCGATCTATAACAGCAACGGCAAGCGTGTGGAGCAAAAGAGCGTGACCGACGAAACGGCCAAGCTTTCGCTGAAAACCAAAGGCACCTACACAGCCGAGGTGCAGTCACACAGCAAGCACGCCGCATCGTGGGTGCTTTCCAGCGGCAAGATTCCCTTTGCGGTCAAGGCGGCAAAGGACATTCAGATTGAGAGCATTTCTTTGAACCAGACGGCGCTGCAATTGCAGATCGGTCAGACCGCGCGCCTGATTGCAAGCATTTTGCCCGAGGGCGCATCGACCGCGCATATCGGCATGTTCAGCGGCAACAACGCCGTGGCCATTGTGGACGCCAAGGGGCTTGTGCGTGCCGTCGGCGTGGGCGAAACGATGATCGCCTGTTCCGATACCAGATCCGGCCGCGCGGCAGTTTGCACGGTGAAGGTGACGCTCGGCGCACCGAAAAAGCTCATTCAATATATGTCAAAGCTGCGCGTGAACTCCATCACGCTGAAATGGACCGCTGTTCAGGGCGCCCAAAGCTATCAGATCTTCCGCAAGGAGGGCGGCACGTTCCGCCAGATTGCAACGTCGAAGGAAAACATCTTTGTCGATCAGAAGCTGAAAGCCGGAACGACCTATGTGTATAAGGTGCGTGCGGTTGCTCCCGGCGGACAGACGGGCGCCGACAGCCCGGTTTTGACCGCTTCCACCCGTCCCGAAGCCGCAAGCAAGGTGAAATTTGCAACCAAGGACGGCAAGGTGAAGGTCATCTGGACCGCGAACAAGAGCGCGTCTCATTATCTGGTATACCAGTCCGCAACCGGCAAGGCGAACACCTTCAAGAAGATTGCGACCGTCAAGGGCAAGAATAATTACCTGCTGCGGGGCAAAAAAGCAGGGACGACGCTGTATTTTAAGATCGTAACGGTCAAAACCTTAGACGGGAAGACCTTTGCGTCGCGCCTTTCCAAAACCGGAAAGGTCAAGGTAAAATAAAGAAACACAGGGGGTGACACGCATGGAAGCAGAAGAAAAGCGCAGAGAGCTGCGCGAAAAAGCCATGCGGCTGCCGCTGCACCCCGGTGTGTATATCATGAAAAACAAGAGCGGCAAGATCATTTACATCGGCAAGGCCAAGGCGCTCAAAAACCGTGTGAGCCAGTATTTCGGTTCGCAGAACAACCATCCGCCGAAGGTGCGCAAGATGGTTGAAAATGTGGATCATTTCGATTACATTCTGACCGACAGCGAATTCGAAGCGCTGGTACTCGAATGCAGCCTCATCAAGCAAAACAAGCCGAAATACAACATCCTGCTCAAGGACGACAAGGGCTACAGCTATGTCAAAATTACGCCGAATCCCTGGGGCAACATCAGCGCCGCTTTTCGCAAGGACGACGAAAAAGCGACCTATCTCGGCCCCTACACCGGCAATTTTTCCGTGACCACGGCGGTCGATCAGGCGAAGGAGATCTTTCACCTGCCGACCTGCAACAAGGTCTTTCCGCGCGACATCGGCAAGGACCGCCCGTGCCTGAACTACTTTTTGAAGCGCTGCTGCGCCCCGTGTGCGGGCAAAATTTCACAGGAAGAATATGAACAGACGCTGGCCGCGGCGGTGGAATTCATCAAAGGCGGCAGCAAAACGGCGCTGCGCGAGATGGAGCAGGAGATGCAGCAGGCAGCCGAAGCGCTTGATTTTGAACGCGCGGCAAAGCTGCGCGACCGCATCCGCGCCGTGCAGCGCATTGCAAACCGACAAAAGGTCGTCACTTCGCAGAGCCGGCAGCAGGACGTGTTTGCCCTTTCGGTGCAAAACGACAAGGCCTGCCTTGCGGTGCTGTGCTTTCGAAACGGATTGCTGTGCGCCACAGAGCACTTCATCGTCGATATCGACGACACGCCGGAACAAATGCGCCACACCCTGCTGCTTTCGTTTTACAGTATGGAGCGCGAGGTGCCGCCGCGCATCCTTGTGGACGGCGAAATCGAAAACGAAGCGCTGCTGCTGCGCTTTTTAGAGGAAAAACGCGGCAAGAAAACGGAGCTGCTCATTCCGCAAAAGGGCGAAGGGCTGCATCTTGTGCAGATGTGTCACAACAACGCGAGCGTGAAGCTCGGCGATTATTTCGGCCGCAAGGGGAACCAGACCACGGTGCTTGACGAGCTGCAGCAGATGCTGTCGCTGCCGAAATTGCCGGAATACATCGAATCCTACGATATTTCGCACACCGCCGGCGCGGACAATGTTGCCGGTATGGTGGTGTTCAAAAATGCACGTCCGCTGAAAAGCGCCTATCGGAAATTTGCCATCAAGGGCTTTTCCGGTCAGGACGATTACGGCTCCATGCGCGAGGTGCTCTCGCGCCGCTTCAACCGCTATATGGAGGAGCAGGAGACCGGCGAGGGCTTCGGCCGGCTGCCGGATCTGATTTTGCTTGACGGCGGCAGGGGACAGGTGAACGCTGTTTTGCCGGTGATCGAAGCGTTCGGGCTGGATGTGCCCGTGTTCGGCATGGTCAAAGACAACAAGCACCGCACCCGTGCCATCACCAGCGGCGGGGAGGAGATCGAAATCAAGGACGGGCGGCGTGTGTTCACCCTTGTTTCCACCATTCAGGAGGAGGTCCACCGCTTTTCCATCGGCTATCACAAGCAAAAGCACACCAAACACACGGTTTCAACCACGCTGACCGACATTCCCGGCATCGGCGAAAAAAAGGCAAAGCTGCTGCTCAAGACGTTTAAAACGATTACAAAGATCAAAGAAGCCGATGCTGACACGCTTGCTGCGGTGCCCGGTATCAGCCGCCGCGACGCGCAGCAGATCAACGCGCATTTTCAACAAAAAAATGCACAGGAGGAAGCAACATGAAGCTGGAAGAACGCCTGCGGGAGATCCGCAAGGAGCATAAACTGACGCAGCAGGAGCTGGCAGAGGCGCTCGGCATTGACCGCACGGCCTACACCTATTATGAGATCGGCAAGACCATGCCTTCGCCGGTTCGGCTTTGCAAGCTCGCGCGCATCTACAATGTGACGGTGGGCTATCTGCTCGGCGTGGAGGACAACCGGCCGGAGCTCATCCGCAAGCAGGGCGCCAAGCTGCTTTCCGCCGCTGCGGATCCGATTGCGCTTCTTCCGAAGGAGGAGCGCAGAGTGCTGATGTGGTACCGTTTGCTCGATGAAAAGGAAAAGGAAAAGCTCGACGAGCTCATGCGCGACGGCTTTGAAAAGAAAGAGAAATCCTGAGTTTTTGTATGCATTGCCCAAAAGAAACGCATTTTTTTAAGACAAATGTGGATAAATTAAAAAATCATTGACAAAACCGGAAAATCGTTATATACTTAAACTACAAAATAAGGAGGTATATCTTATGAAAAAAGTCATTTCTCTGTTCCTTGCGCTTTTGATGCTTTTCTCTGTTGCAACAGTTGCGTTTGCTGCAGGCAACGATACGGAAACGCCCGTTGCGGTGGGAGAATCTCAGAATAAAGCTGGAGAAACACCCGACACCCCGCCGGTGGACGCCCAGGACGAAGGCGCTGACAACACTGCGGAAGAACCCGCAAAAGAAGACACCGATGTGCTTGAGCAGATCAAGGACATTCCGGTCGGTCCCGCAAAGGCTGTTCTGAAGGTCGGCAAAATTGTGCTCAAGCTCGTGAAGGTTTTCGTGAAGCTCGGCCTGAAGTTCGGTCTGATCGATTCCGACGAGCTCATCAACACGGTTGCCGAAGCGTTCGGTCTGGATCCCGAAACGGAGCTTCCTCCGGGAACTGCCGCCGCGATCATCACTTTGATTTGACCTTAACGATTCTCTCCAATTGCAGGAGGCGATATTTATGAAAAAAACAATAGCTTTGCTGCTTGCAACGCTGATGCTGATCTTCACGTTTGCCGTTTCGTTCGTTGTTTTTGCGGACGATACGCGCGTTGAGCTCAGCGAGAACCTCTGTGAGTTCTGTGGTCAGCCGCACACGTCTTATGACGAAGAAACCGGCACGATCGGTCTGTATTCCTGCAGATGCTGCCTGCAGTGCGACTATCTCGACAACACGGCGCTGACAAAATGCGCCAGAAACAACGAAGGTCATTACAGCGGCTTCAAATGCTGCAAGCAGTGCACCGGCTTCTTCCCGTGCCTTTGCAATGAAACGAACCCCGATTGTGACTGCGTCTATTGCGGTGAAAAATCGCAGAAGCAGGATCAGGGCCCTGTGGAAGTGATTCCGCCGAAGGCGAAGAGCATCTTCAGCAATGTTTTCACCAATGTCATGGGCAAGCTCTCCGAGGTGTTCACGAACCTTTTTAAAGTCATCTTCGCCATCTTCGGTGTGGAAGACTAAGTCCGATTGAACAAACTGGAAAAGCTCCAAAGGGGTATTCTTGTAAGGATTTTCCTTACGGAAAGCGCCCCACCGGAGCTTTTTTTGCGGCCAAAAACCGTGAATGATTTTGCAATGAAGGAAGAAAGAAAATGAACTGGTTTGCTTTTTCGCTGATCACCATGCTCGCGTGGGGCGCAGCGGATCTCTTTTACAAAAAAGGCGCGGACGAAAACGACCGCTACAGCCACTTAAAGACCTCGGTCATGGTCGGCGTGGTGATGGGCATTCACGCGATCTATACGCTGATTTTCGGCGGCATCTCCTACAACCCGATCAACCTTGTGCTGTATCTGCCGGTTTCCGCGATGTACATTCTCTCCATGACGGTCGGCTATTTCGGTCTGCGGTATCTGGAGCTTTCCATCTCCTCGCCCATCCAAAACACATCCGGCGCCGTGGTCTGCATTCTTTGCGCGATCTTCCTGCATCAGCGCATGGAGCTGCCGCTCATTGCCGCTGTTGTGGTGATCTACATTGCCATTTTCCTGCTGGGTCTGATCGAAAAAAAGCAGGCCGACGCGCTGCGTGCCGCAGGCGACGAAAAATACCGCATCGGCTTCATCGCGTTTTTTATGCCGATCATCTATTGCGTGATCGACGCGCTGGGCACCTTCTTTGATGCTTATTACCTCGACGATGTGGCAACAACTCCGCTGCGCGGCGTGACGGAAGAAACGCTGGAAGCAGTCGCGAACACGTCTTATGAGCTGACGTTTTTGATCGTTGCGGTGATCCTGTTCCTCTATATGCGCTTTGTCAAAAAGGAAAAAATGCCAATCAAACGCCAGGGCGCACGCACGGTTGCGGCGGTGTTTGAAACCCTTGGCCAGTTCACCTATGTTTACGCCATGAGCGATGAAGCGATTGTTGCCGCGCCGATGGTCGCGTGCTACAGCGTGGTTTCGATGATTCTTTCGCGCATTTTCCTCAAGGAGAAGCTGACGGCGAAGCAGTACGCCTGCATTGTGGTGGTCATGATCGGCATTGCGGTGCTTGGCGTGTATGACGTATAAAACTCCATATCAGAAACAGCGACGTTCACGGAAACGCCGCTGTTTTTTTGCAGCTCCGAGGACTTTGCCGCAGCTTTCCGCAACGCCGGTGGGCGGGACGCGCCGTGCGCAGCACGGCGCCAAGGCGCGTGTAAGCGCACCGATAAGATCAGGCGGCAGGAAAAGGGATCGTCCACGTATTTCTTTGCGTTTGTGCCGCGCGCCGCTGCCTGCGATTGGCTCCAAGGGGCACAATCGCAGGGTCCCGCCCGCCGGCGTTGCGGAAAGCTGCTGTGTGCGCGTTCGCAAAAATGCAGCGGAGCCGCCGAAGCGGCTCCGCTGCAAGGAGGGTTCATGAAACGGAATAAATTTACTGTTTCGCGCCGTTGTCGAACATTTCAAGCGTCTTGACGGTGACTGCGAAGCAATCGGCAAGACCCTGCTCGTTCATGTTGTCATAGGTGTCACGGCGGGTATGATAATAGTTCTCCAGCTTGTGGTTCAGTCCGGTGATGCCGGTGGCGCGGAAGCCGTATTTTGCAAACGCAGCGTCGTCCGTTGCGCCGCCCATCGGGGGAACCATGCCTTTTTTGCAGAAGATGTTCAGCTCTTCGGCCGCTTCATAGAACAAATCGCCAACGTCCTTGTCGGTCTTGACGGTGCCGTTGAGGTTGCGGTAGTTGACCATGAGCTGCTTGGGATCGTGGATGGTGTCATAGGAGATGATGAACGTCGGAACGTCGTCATATTCGCCCTGGTGCTTCTGTGCCCAGGCCGTTGCGCCGCGCAGACCGGCCTCTTCGGAACCGGTGAGCAACACGCCGAGCTCGGTGTTTTCAAACTCGATGCCTTCGTCCTTGAGCATCTTGAGCAGCGTGATGCCCATGTAGCAGCCGGACAGGTTGTCGTTTGCGCCGTCCACGATGCGCTTTTTGTTCCACATGAAGTACAGACCGATCCAGAACGGAACGAAAATCAGACCCCAGAGCGCGCATTTGCCGATCACCGAGGAAACCTCCGGACGGGCAAGGCCGTGGGTGCAGACCTGAATGATGGCGAGCGCAAGATAATAGAACGCGCCGGCAAAGCCGATGATCGCGTGGCTTTCAAAGCCAACGCCGCCGAGCGCATAGTTGACGGGCCATTCCCAGGCGGCGTCCACGTGACCGCAGAAGATGATGCGGCGCTTGGTCTCGCCGGTGCACTTTTTGATCGCGGTGACGTTGTGGCCGGTCTTTTCGGGGAAGAGCTTGTCAACGAACTTGAAATACAAACCGAACTGCAGCACTGCGGTCACAAGGCCGAAGGTGATCAGCGGGATGGCGACCACGGGCACAAAGAAGAACAGCGCCACGGAAACGAGCATGCACGTCAGCGTGATGTACAGCCAGCCGTAGAAGGAACCGGGGTTCTCTTTGAACGGTTCAATGACAGCGGAATCACAGCCGCAATCTTTTTTCAGCACGTCCGCCATATATTCGCAGCCCTTGAGCTCGCCTTCGGAGCCGGGGTCACGTTTGGGGAGATTCTTACAGATGTGGGTGATTTCTTTGACCATGTACTTTGCAGCTTGGTCCTTTTTGCTGATGAGGGATTGAAGATTCATGTTTTTGTGTACCTCCTTAAAAGCTATGTCACAATTTTAACAAATTTGGGGCTTATTGTCAAGGCGTTTTCGTGACTTTTGCGCGATTTCAAAGTTTGTTCACAGGTGAGGCGTCAAGCAATAATTCTCTTGACTTTCTACTGAAAAACGTGTTACTATAGAACCAACTGAAACAGAAAGGCGGAGCCATATGAAAATCGGGATCATTGACGTTGGCGGCGGCCTGCGCGATATTTACGGCGCGGGCGTGTTTGACCGTTTGATGGATGACGGCGTAAAGCTGGATTATTGCCTCGGCGTGTCGGCCGGCAGCGCAAATATTGCGTCTTATCTTGCCGGGCAGCGCGGACGCAACTATCGCTTTTACATTGAATATTCCGGGCGCAAAGAATACATCAGCACCGGAAACATTGCCAAAAAAGGCGCCATGCTGGACTTGCATTACATCTACGGCACGCTTTCCAATTCCGACGGCGAAGACCCGCTGGACTATGACGCGCTGATGAACAACCCGGCCGAGTTCGTCGTGGTTGCAACCGATGCAACGACCGGCGCAATCCGTTATTTTACAAAAGCGGACATTGCGCGCGACGACTACCGTGTGCTGATGGCGTCGTCTGCGCTGCCTGTGGTAACGCGGTTTGAAAAAGTCGGTTCGTCCGTCTTTACCGACGGCGGTGTGGGTGAACCGATTCCGCTCGAACGCGCGTTTGCCGACGGCTGCGACAAGGTGATTTTGCTTTTGACCACGCCCGACGCGCCGATGCAGGCGAAACGGCGCGACAAGGTCGGTTCCGTGGTGCTGCGCCGCAGCAACCCTGCGGTTGCCGAACTGCTGCGTGTGCGCCATGAGGTCTATAACCACCAGCGTGCGCTGGCGCACAAGCTCGCCGATGAGGGCAAGGTGCTGATTGTGGCGCCCGACCATACCTGCGGCATCAAAACGCTGACCAACGACACCGACGCGCTGCAGCGCCTGTATGAAAAGGGTTATGAGGACGGCGCGAAGATCACCGCCTATGTGCGCGGAGTGCGCGCATGAAAATCGCCGGCGTTGTCTGTGAATACAATCCCTTCCACAACGGCCACGCCTACCATTTGCAGCAAACGCGAAAAGAGGGCGCAACGCATATTGTCGCTGTGATGAGCGCCTGCTTTGTGCAGCGCGGCACAGGCGCGTTTTGCGATCCGTTTGCGCGTGCAAGAGCCGCGGTGCGCTGCGGCGCTGATCTTGTGCTGGAGCTCGGCGTGCCGTATGCGTGCGCGAGCGCCGGGGTGTTTGCCTTCGGCGCGGTCGAAACATTGACGGCGTTCGGTGTGGACCTGCTTTCCTTCGGCGCGGAAACGCCGAACCCTGCACTGCTGCGCCAGGCGGCGGATGCGCTTTCCGACGACGCGCTGCAAAGCGAAATCGGAAAGCTCTGCGCCCAGGGGATCGGCTATCCGGCGGCGGCGCAGACGGTGCTGGAAAACGCCTGCGGCACAGAGACTGCCGCCGTGCTGAAAACGCCGAACAATACCCTCGCTGTGGAATATATCAAAGCGGCAAAAAAAATCGGCGCGCCCCTTTCGTTTTTGCCGGTGCAGCGCGTCGGCGCCGCCCATGACGCGGCTTTGCCTGTGGGCAGGACCGTCAGCGCCAAAGCGCTGCGGGAAATGAAAAACAAAAACGAAATCCTTCCGTTTTTGCCGCCGGCGGCTGCGCGGGAGATCTTTGCGCCGCAGACGTTGTTCTTTGACGAAGCTGCGTTTGAAACCGCGCTTTTGTGCACGCTGCGGCAACAGTCCGTTTCAGATATGGAGCGCTGCATCGCCGACGACAGCGCTCTTGCCGCGCGCTTATTTGCCGCGACCAAAACGGCAACAGACCTGCCGTCGCTGTTGAAAGCGGCGCAGACCAAAAGCGTCACCGCCGCAAAAGTGCGCCGCGCAGCGCTGCATTGCTTTTTGAACCTCGATGCATCGTGGCAGCGCACACGTCCGCCGTTTTTGCATGTGCTTGCGGCAAATGAGCGCGGACTTGAGCTGCTGCACAGCGCGTCGCCGACACTGCCGCTGATCACGAAGCACCGCGAAACCGCCGCGCTTTCCGAAACGGCCAAGGCGTTTTATGCGCTGCAGTGCCGTGTGACCGATGTGTATACCGCGCTTTGCCGCCCGCGCGGGCAGGCAGGGCTGCTGCAGCGGCACTCGATGGATGTGCTGCGCGAAGAAAGATAAAAAAGGGGGATCATCCATGGAAAGAATCCGGACGTGCGAGCTGCATTTCACCGACGAACACGGGCGGCTGCGCTTTTTCAACGGCATGAACATCGACGACAAGCAAATCGGCGATGTGTTTCGCTATCCGCTGGATCGCGCGTTTTTTGAAAGCTATGCGGCCAAGGGCTTCAACCTGATCCGCCTTGCCGTGACGTGGGCGAATCTGGAGCCGCAGATGGGCGTTTACAGCGAAAGCTATCTGCGCTCGCTCGATGAAATTTTTCGCCTTGCCGAGGAATTCGGCGTCTATATTCTGCTGGATATGCATCAGGATCTGTATTCCGGCTTTGACGGCGTGGGCGGCGGCGACGGTGCGCCTGCGTGGGCGTGTCTGACCGACGGGAAGCGGCCGCGCGATTACCGCTTTGTTTGGGCGGAGGCTTACTTTTTCGGCCCGTGGGTGCACAACTGCTTCGATCATTTTTGGAACAACGACCCGGTCGGCGGCAGGGGACTGCAGGACCGCTACGCCGACTTGTGGCAGATGCTCGCGCGGCGCTACGGGGATAGCGAAGCGCTGTTCGGCTTTGATTTTCTCAACGAGCCTGCCCCCGGCGCCTATACAAAAACGCTGCTGGCGCACCTGCTCGGCAGCGCTGCGCTGCAATTTGCGTTCAGCCGCAAAATCAAGCGCCGCGTTTTGCTGCCGGCACTGCTGAAGGGCGATATGAAAACCGTGCTGGAAAACCTCCCCGGCGCCTTTGTTGAAGACATCACGCAAAAACTTCCCAAGGCAGAAGCGCGCTTTGACCGCAATTCCTATCAGCCGTTTTTGAACAAAATGGCCGCCGCCGTGCGCGCAGTGACGCCAAACGGAATTTTGATGATGGAGCAGCCCTATCTTTGCAACACGGGCGTGCGCCTTTCGCTGGAACCGATCACCGTGAACGGCAAGCGCGAAGAAAACCAGTGCTTCGGTCCGCATGCCTATGACTTTACGGTGGACACGCCGCTTTATCAATATGCGAACGCCGACCGTGTGAAAGCCTTTTTCAACGAAATGCGGCGCTCTCAGCTGCGGCTCAATGTTCCGACAATCGTCGGCGAATGGGGCGGCTGCAGCAACAACAAGGACACCTCCTGGTTCCCGCACGCGAACGAGCTGCTCGATTATTTCGATTCCAACGCGTGGGGCCAGCTTTATTGGGATTACCACGGCGACGATCTGGACGCGCCGCTGATGGAGATGCTCTCTCGCACGGTTCCCGTGGCGGTGGCGGGCACTTGTGTGCGCTTTTTCCGCAGCGCCGACAAAACGGCCTTTACGCTGCGCTACCGTGCAGACGGGAAAAATGAAACGCTGATCTATGCGCACAGGGCGTGCGAAATTGCAACCGCAGCGCGGGTGCGCACGGTCAAGGCTTTCAAAAACGGTGCGGCACTGCTCGGCGTTCAGGCGCAGGCGGGCGAATGCAGCGTTGTTCTGCGTTTTACAAAAGGAGACGGCAGATGAAGCTTGTGCAAAGGGGCAAAGGACTGCTCAAAGATGTAAAAACCTATTGGAAAACGCCGCCGCAGGGCAAATATATGCCGTTTCGGGAAATTGCCGCGTATTCTGTGGGCGGCATGGGCGCGTATTCGATTTTTACAATGGCGCAGGCGCTGCTGCTTTCCACCACAAACGTCATCATCGGCAACACCATCGGCATCCAGCCGATGCATATGTATGTGATGTATCTCATCTCGGTCATCACGAACATTCCGCTGACGATGGTGCGCGCAAATATGGTGGACAATGTGCGCTATTCCGGCGGCAAATACCGGCCGTATCTGCTGCGCACGGGCATCCCGACGGTGCTCATCTCGCTTGCGTTTGTGTATACGCCCTATCAGTCCATCGGCTACCTATGGCGCTGTGCGCTGATTTTCCTTTATAATTTCGGCTTGCAGTTTTACTATAACTTCTTCTTTGACGCGTATGAAAACCTGATTCATGTGCTCTCGCCCGATTCGCAGGAGCGCACGAACGCCACGGCGGTCAAGAGCATGATCTATTCGCTGTCGCCCACGGTGACAAATTTTGTCACACCGCTGATCGCGGGCAAGGTGGCCGACGGCAATATGTATGATCTGCGCGTGTATCAGTGGCTGTATCCGTTCATCGCAATCACCGGCGTTGCGCTCATTTTCCTTGTGTATGCGCGTACCGAGGAAAAGATCGTGGTTGCCAAAACGCACCCGATGAAGATCCGTTTCACCGACGCGCTGCGCGAGGTGGCGAAAAACAAGTATTTCTGGATCATTTCCCTTGCCGGTTGGCTCGGCTTTTTGGAAACGTGCACCTACGTGATTTTGCAGTGGCTGTATAATTACGCCCACTTGTGCACAGCCGAGCAGTACTCCTTCATCACGCTCATCCGCGGCACGGCTTACGCCTGGGGTATGCTGCTTGCACCGTTTGCAATCAAGCGCTGGGGCAAGAAAAAGGTGCTCATTGCAACGAATCTTGCAAACGTGCTCTTCCTTGCGCTGGTATATCCGCTGATGGGCTCCATCTGGACGGTGCTGCTGTGTATGTATTTCAACTCCATCGCCGATTCCTTCCTTGTGGTGCTCAACCCCGCCATTCAGGCGGATATCCGTGATTATCAGCACTACAAAAGCGGCGAGCGCATTGACGGCATGTTCGGCGCGGTGGCGCTGATCGGTTCGTTCGTGACGATGGCGACCTCCTCCGTGCTGCCGGCGGTCTATGAAAAATACGGCATCTTTGCCGGCAACGGCTATGAGAATATGTATGACATTCTCTATAACACCGAAACGCTGTTCAAGCTTGTGGGCGTGCTCGTGATCCTTTCCGCTGTGGGCGCGGCGCTGAACACGGTGCCCTACTTCTTCTATGATTTCACCGAAACGAAGCAAAAGGCGGTCATCCGCGTGCTGCAGCTTCGCGCAAATGTGGAGGATTACGGCAACGGTGTGCTCTCCGATACGGATATGGCGCCGACGCTGGAAATGATTCAAAGCGCAAAGCAAACGCTGTTGCGCGGCAAAACCGATCTCAAAAAAATGAAAGCGGACGGCGCTTCCCGCGCGGAACTTCGGCAGGCAAAGGCGGACAACGAGGAAACCGAAATCGCCGCCGTGCTGCTCGACGAGCTGGAACGCTTTGAGACCCCCGCAGGCAAAGCGCGGCTGGACTGGGCAGCAGGCGTGGCGGAACGCGGACTTTCCGGCATTTATGCGGTGACAGCGCAGGCGCTGCGGCAGGCTAAGGCGCTGCCGGACGGCACAAAGGAAGAGCGCGAAGAACGCAAGCAGGCAATCGCCGACGCGCGTCTTGCCCTGCGTTCACGCAAGGCGGCCGAAAAATATTTTCCAAATGGCTTGACAGAAGTCCGCGAGGACGAGCTGCAATCGCTCTTTGAAAAAGAGGCGTCGCTGAACGAACAGCGGCGAGCGCTGCTGGCAAACGGAGGCGCAAAAAGCGAACTCAAACAGCTTTCGGCAAAACAGAAGGAACTGAACAAACAGATCAAAACCGCCACGGTGCGGTATCAGCACTTCACCGAAAGCACAAAAGTATATACCGAAGCAAAAAAATATCTGGCGCAGGCGGCGTGCTATGAAAAATTCGGCGCGCTGCACAGCCGTATGCAGGAGGACTGAACCATGGCAACCATCATCGGCACAAGCATTCCCAACCTTCCCTGGCAGGATAAACCCGTCGGTTATCCCTATCCTGTTTGGCGCTTTGACGGCAACCCCATCATCACACGCGACAATCTGCGGTTTGCAAACAGCATCTTCAATTCCGCTGTGGTGCCCTTCGGCGAAGGGTTTGCCGGTGTGTTCCGGGTGGATGACCGCACACGCGACCAAAACATCGTTACCGGCTTCAGCGCCGACGCGATCCACTGGACGCTGGACGACACCGTGATTTTCAAGGGTTATGACCCGCGCATCTGCGAGATCGAGGGAAAGTATTATTTGAGCTGGGTCAATCTCACGCCGCACGGCACCACGATCGGCCTTGCCGTGACAGAGGATTTCAAGCACTGGACGCAGATGGAGGACGCGACCTATCCCGTGGCGCGCAACGGCGTGCTGTTTCCGCGCAAGGTCGGCGGCGAATATCTGATGCTTGTGCGCCCGTGCGACCGCGGACACACGCCCTACGGCGACATCTTTTTGCAGCACAGCCGCGATCTGCAATATTGGGGCAAGTACCGCTTTGTGATGGGCCCGGTCAAAAACTGGGAGATGACCAAGGTCGGCGCGGGACCGACGCCGATTGAAACCGATGAGGGCTGGCTGCTGTTTTATCACGGCGTGATCACAAGCTGCAACGGCTTCACCTACAGCATGGGCGCCGCCATTCTGGACCGCGACGAACCGTGGAAGGTGCTGCACCGCGCAGACAGCTTCCTGCTTGCGCCGCATACGCTTTATGAGACCGTCGGCGATGTGCCGAACGTGGTGTTTCCGTGCGCTGCGCTCGCAGACGCGGCAACGGGACGGATTGCGATTTACTACGGCGCTGCGGACACGTCGGTTGCGCTCGCGTTCACAACGGTGGACGAGACGCTGCGGTACATTCATGAACACGATCTGTGCTGAACAACTTGCGCAAAAATCTTGACAAGCAATGGAAAATATGGTAAACTATTTTCAACATCACCCGTTCGTTAGAGGGGAGTAGCTTAGAATTCGCAAATCAACAATCGCCTTACCGGCTGGTTTGCGAAGCATGGTTTATGTAAGCGAGACCTTTAACATAGCCTTTTCGCGCTATGTTAGGGGTCTTTTGAAATGAAGTGCGGCCGCTGCGCTTTGCGGCGACCGGACGAAAATGTAAACACACAAGGAAAGGATCGTTCGTATGAAGCATTATCTCTCGCAGACACAGGACGTTCTCGCCGAAGTCAAAAGCTCGGAAAACGGCTTGACAAGCGCCGAGGCCGAAAAGCGGCTTGCGGAAAACGGCAAGAACAAGCTCAAAGAGGCAGAAAAGGACACGTTGTTCAAAAAGCTGATCAGCGCCCTTGCCGACCCGATGATCATCATGCTGATCGTTGCCGCCGCCATTCAGGGCATTGTGGCAGTTGTTCAGGCGCAGGGTCAGTTCAAATTTGAGGATTTTGCCGATGTGGCAGTCATCCTCGTTGTGGTCATCATCAACACCATTATGAGCCTTGTGCAGGAAAGCAAGGCCGAAGCTGCGATGGAAGCGCTCATGCAGATGACGGCGGCAACGTCCCATGTGCTGCGTGACGGCAAAATCGCCACCGTGAAGAGCGAAGATCTCGTGGTCGGCGATGTGGTCGTGCTTGAGGCCGGCGACGCCGTGCCCGCCGACTGCCGCATTCTGGAAAGCCATTCCATGAAAGTGGAAGAGGCCGCGCTGACCGGCGAAAGCGTGCCTGTGACGAAGATCATTGACGTGCTGCAGCTCAGAAAGGGCAGCGAAGATATAGCGCTGGGCGACCGCAAAAATATGCTTTACTCCGGCTCCACCGTCGTTTACGGCCGCGGCCGTGCGGTTGTGACCGACACCGGTATGGACACGGAAATGGGCAAGATCGCCGACGCGCTTTCGGAAGCGGAAGACGATCAGACCCCGCTGCAAAAGAAAATGGGCGAGCTGTCCAAGTTCTTGACCAAGCTCGTCATCGGCATCAGCGTGCTGGTGTTCGTCGTCGGCATTGTGGAAAGCCTTGTGACATCCACCGAACCGTTCTCCATGGCGCTGCTTGGCAATATTGCCTTGTCCACCTTTATCGCCGCAATCGCGCTGGCGGTTGCCGCCATTCCCGAAGGTCTGCCCGCCGTGGTTACGATCATCCTTTCCATCGGCGTGACCTCCATGAGCAAGCGGCAGGCGCTGATTCGCAAGCTCACCGCCGTGGAAACGCTCGGCTGCACGCAGATCATCTGCTCGGATAAAACCGGCACACTGACACAGAACAAGATGACCGTTGTCGACCATTACGGCGACGACGAAGCGCTGATTGCAACCGCGATGGCGCAGTGCTGCGACGCACACCTTGACGAAAACAACGAAGCTGTCGGCGAACCGACCGAGGCCGCGCTGGTCAATTACGCGTTCAAGCTCGGACTGCCGAAGCCGCAGCTCAGTGAAAAGCAGCCGCGTGTGGGCGAAGCGCCGTTTGATTCCGGCAGAAAGATGATGTCCACCGTTCACGAGACGACGGAAGGCTACATCCAGTACACAAAGGGTGCGCCGGATGAAATTCTCAAAAAGTGCACGTCCGCCATCGTTGCCGGCAAAACCGTGCCGATGAACGACGACATCCGTGCCAGCATCCTCAAGGCAAACAAGGAAATGGCCGACCGCGCGCTGCGCGTGCTTGCCGTCTCTTTGCGTCAATATAAAAAGGAACCCGAAAGCTATGACGCCGCTGCGCTCGAACAGGAGCTGGTCTTTGTCGGTCTGACCGGCATGATCGACCCGGTTCGTCCCGAAGTGAAGGCAGCGATCGAAGAATGCCGCGGCGCGGGCATCCGTCCGGTTATGATCACCGGCGACCACAAGGATACGGCGGTTGCCATCGGCAAAGAGCTCGGCATCATCCATAACCCCGAAGAAGCCATCGTCGGCGCGGAGCTCGACAAATTCACCGATGAAGAGCTGGTGGAAGAGGTCGTCAAGTATTCCGTTTACGCCCGCGTGCAGCCGGAGCATAAGACCCGCATCGTCAAGGCGTGGAAAGCGCGCGGCATGGTCACCGCCATGACCGGCGACGGCGTCAACGACGCACCGTCCATCAAGAGCGCCGATATCGGCATCGGCATGGGCATCACCGGCACCGACGTGACCAAGGGCGCATCCGACATGGTGCTTGCCGACGACAACTTTGCAACGATCGTCAACGCCGTGGAAGAGGGACGCAAGATCTATGACAACGTCTGCAAGGTGCTGCAGTTCCAGCTTTCCACCAACATGAGCGAAGTCATCATCATGTTTGTGGCCTCCATCCTCAACTTCACGATTCTTTCCCCGGTGCACCTGCTCTGGGTGAACATGGTCACCGACTCGCTGCCGGGTCTTGCGCTCGGTATGGAAAAGGCCGAGGGCAACCTGATGCACCGCAAGCCGCGCGCTACGACCGATGGCATTTTCTCCGGCGGCGCAGGCTTTGACATGGTCTGGCAGGGCATCTACCTCGCAATCATTGAAATTGCAGCGTATCTTTTCGGTTTCTTTTATGCGAACCCCGGGCTTCCGTTCTGGGATACGATCAAGATGATCTGGGGCGCGAACGAAGCGACCAACAACGCCTGCCTGAACGCAATGTGCATGGCCTTCCTCGCGGTCAACTTCGCCGAGATCTTCTGCGCGGTCAACATGCGTTCCCGTATGGGCTCCATCATCAGCATCGGTATGTATAAGAACATGAACTGGTGGCTGGCCGGCGCGTTTGTGATCACAGTGGCCATGACGCTGCTGCCGATTTATGTGCCGTTCCTGCGCGATATCTTCTTCCCGCTTGGCGATACCGCCGGCGGCGTGGGTCATTTTGAACTCGATCCGCACGAACTGATCATCTCGTTCCTGCTTGCGGCGTCCACCGTGCCGGTCTTTGAAATCGGCAAAGCGATCCGCAGAGCGATCGCAAAGAAAAAGAACGCATAAGTCTGAGAGGCTGCTTTGATAAAGCGGCCTCTTTTTTTGCGCGCGAGCCTTGCAAATCTGCGCAGTGAATGATATAATCAAACTAAAGATGAGTGAACGCAGAAAGGGGCTTTTGTTATGTCTATTGTTTTTCCGATCATGCGTGTGTTCTGGAACCACGTCAAGCACACCGATCAGGTGCGCCTTGCAACGCAAACCGAACCCGAGGGCATCGCCCGCGTCTATAATCTGCCGTATCTCGATACCGGCAACCCGTATCACACGATTGACGTCTATTATCCGATGGAGCATGACGGACCCATGCCGGTCATCATCGATATCCACGGCGGCGGCTGGATGTACGGCGACAAAGAGCTGAACCGTATGTACTGCCTGAACCTTGCCAAGCGCGGCTATGTGGTGTTCAACATGAGCTATCGCCTTGTGCCGCAGGTGACGATCAAGGAGCAATTGCAGGACGTGATGGCGGCGATGTGCTGGATTGAAGCGCATATGGGCGACTACCCCTGCCGGAGCGAGCGCATCCTTTTGACCGGCGATTCCGCCGGTGCGCAGCTTGCGGCCTTTACGGCGGCGCTGCTGACCAGCAAAGAGCTGCGCGGCGTCTTTGAAGTGCCTGCGTGCGGACTGAAACTGACAGCGCTCGGTCTGGTTTCGCCTGTGATCTATCTGAACGCCGGCGGCTACATGGGCGTTTATACAACGCAGATGTGGGGCAAGAACTATAAAGAGTTGCCGACCTATCCGTTTATGAACATCGACGCGCTGCTTCCGTTTGCAAAAATGCCGCCGACGTTTTTGGTTTCCAGCAGCGGCGATTTTATGGCAAAGGATATGGCGCGCCGCGCCTATGCTGATTTTCAAAAGTTCGGCATCCCAGTGACGCTGATGGATTTCCCGACCTTTGAGGGCGAAGATCTGCCGCATGTGTTCAGTGTGATCTATCCGGAAAGCAAGGCCGGCGTCATGGCGATTGAGGGCATGCTTCAGGTTTTTGAGGATGCTGGTAGCTGTTAGTCGGTAGTCGTTAGTCGTTAGTCGGTAGCTGCTAGCTGTTAGCGATCCTATAAGTTCAAGGGTCTGTTGCAAAATAGACGGTTCGAATATGTACATAAAAAAGAAGACGCTTTCAGAGGCAAACACCGCTGAAAAGCGTCTTTTCTTTGATTCGATCTTGAATTCTTTTTGCAATTTGCTATCGGTTTTCTTTTATGCAGCAGATCCGACTTTTTTAGCAACTGACCGCTAACGGCTAACAGCTAACAGCTATCGACTAACGACTAACGACTACCGACTCTAACAACTACCGACTCATTCCGCCTGATTCCGCTTGGCATTCAGCTCGTCAAGAATGCGCGTGTGCTCCTTGTCGGTGAGCGGATAGTTCCAGGTGGGGATGGCAGCGAGCGCCATGCCGATGGCCGGCGGCACCGAGATCAGGAAGAACATCGCAGCGGCAAAAATGCCGTCGTTGTAGGTCTTGAAGTCCGCGCCGTTGACAAGGGCGTTGTTGAGCAGCGCGACGTTTTTATCTGAGAAGTGAACGATTGCGTAAACTGCGCCGGAAATCAGCGAGGCGATGCCGGCGGAAAGCTTTGTGATGAAGCTCTGGCCGGAGAAGAACACGCCGTCCGGACGGATGCCGTTCGTATATTCCTCATAGTCCACGCAGTCGGCGATCATGACGGATTGCAGCACGTTCAGCGAACCCATGGACGCGCCCGCCATGAAGAAGAGGATGCTCATAACGGCCATGCCGCCCCAGGTCAGCACATTGCCGCCGGAGATCAGGAAGAACACAAAGATCAGACCGAACGGGATTGCGCCGATGAGGGTGAAGAAGTTATAGAGCTTTTTCTTTTCAAATTTTTGAATCAGCTTCGGCACAAACAGCGGGAAGAAGATCATGCCGCCGAACAGACCGATGACAAGGATGACGACCTTGAGCACAAGCGCAACATTCAGCGCGCCGTCAACAAACAGGGTGCCGCCGATGTCGTTGTTGAAGAAGTAATACATCACCAGCGTCATGGCAACGATGGAAAGCAGTTGGATCGGGCTTCTGAGAATGCCGGAGATCAAAATCTTGCGGAACGGCTTGTTGCCGAACATGATTTTGAAGTTTTCGCTGATCGTGTAGGTCTTGGTGTTTTGCGGCGTGACCTTTTCCTTGACCGAGAAGCCGGCGAACTGGAAGAGGATCGACGCAAAGACCGTCATCACAACCGCCAGCGTGATGTATGCCATGCGCAGCGAGTGCGCCTCGTCCATGCCCTGATTCTTGAAGATGCCCTGGAAGGCCGGCGCAATCATCGTGAACAGCGTGCCGATCATGCCGACATTTGCAACGGCACGGGCAAGCGAAAGCGCTTTTGCGCGGTCGTTCTGGTCTTCGGTCATCAGCGAGGTGACGCCCCAAAGCGGAATGTCGCCGATGGTGTAGGTCATGCCCCAAAGGACATAGGAGATGGCTGCCCAGGCGATGATGAGAACGGCTTTGGCGCCGGTCTTTTTCTCAAAACCGAGTTCACTCTGGAATTCCTGCAGAATGGTTTCGGCCAGCGCCGTGTCTGTCACAGGCGCTTTGTCTGCGTCCGTATAGATCATGACCTTCGTCTTGATGATGTTGCCGTCGGCGTCCATCAGATGCTTGCCGTTTTCGTCCTTTTGCAGCTCCCAGGAGCCGCCGGCGGGAACAAACAGATATTTCACGCCGTCATATTCCAGCTCCTTGGTCAGTTCGCTCTCGCTGAACGCAACATACGCTGTCGGGTCCTGCAGCGCGACCTCGTGCAGGTCGTTGGGTTCGGCATACATGCCGTTGAGGAAGGGGAGGATCGTGGTGACCATGACAACGGCCGGGACGAACAGCAGATAAGGTTTGCATTTGCCCCATTTGGTGCGTGTTTTGTCAACGATGGTGCCCATCATCGGGTCGTTGATCGCGTCCCAGACGCGCGCCAGCGCAAAAATCAGCGAGCAGGCGATGGCGGGAAGGAAGATCACGCTTTGAAAATAAAAGGCAAGACCGGTCGCAATGATGTTGTAAATGATGTTTTGCCCGGCAAGACCCGTCAGATAACCGACAAGTTCTTTGCGCGAATACGTGATCGTATTGCGCGGCGGTGTTTGTTTGCTCATGCAAAAAGCCTCTTTTCATTTATAATGGACATGATGCCCTATGTAATATTATATCGAAAAACGGCGGCTGCGTCAAGGAACCGAAAAATAGAAAAATATGCCTGAAATTGGTCATTGTGTACAAAGCGGACGTTGACAAGCGCCACCTCAACGTGGTAGAATAAGGTGTCCATCAGATACCCATTTTTTTGAACGGAGCATTTTTATGAAACTGACAATGAAAGCAAACGCCAAGCTCAATTTGATGCTTGACATTTTATCGACGCTGCCGAACGGCTATCATGAGCTGTTCATGGTCATGCAGTCGGTCGACCTCGCGGACGAAGTGACTGTTGCACTGACCGACGGCGACAAGATCACGCTCACCTGCAGCGATCCGCATCTTCCGACCGACGAGCGAAACCTCGCATACAAGGCGGCCGTCGCGTTTTTTGAACATTTCGACTTGCCGCAGCAGGGGCTTTCGATCCACATTGAAAAGCACATTCCCCAGGCGGCCGGGCTTGCCGGCGGCAGCGCGGATGCGGCTGCGGTGCTGCGCGCGCTGTTTGTGCTGTTTCAAAAAACGCCCGATGTGCGCACAATCGCCGCGCTGGGCGCAAAAATCGGCTCCGACGTGCCGTTTTGTGCGCTCGGCGGTCTGATGCTCGCCCAGCACACCGGCACGCTCCTTTCGTTTTTGCCGGCGTTGCCGATCGGCACCTTCGTGCTTGTGACGCCGGAGCATCCGGTTTCGACCGCCGCAGCATACGCTGCGTTTGACACGGCCGGCCGGGTGCGTCATCCCGACCGCCGCGGTATGCTGGAAAGCATTTTGAACGGCGATGCTGACGGCGTTTGTGCGCGCGTGAACAATGTGTTCGAACAGTTCATCGACGTGCCGGAGCGTGTGCAGATCAAAGCTGTGATGCGTGCGCACGGCGCAAAAGCGAGCTGTATGAGCGGCAGCGGACCGACGGTGTTCGGCGTGTTTGAAACCGACGAAGCGGCGCAGGCCGCTGCAGAAGCGTTGAAACGCGAGTTTCAAAATGTGTTTGTCTGCCGCGCGGCAGAGCAGGGGATTGAAATAATTTGAATCCGAAGAAGAACCCCGGCTGTGGAGAAATGTTCCGCAGCCGGGGTGATTTTTATGTTTTGCGGTTATCTTGCCTGAACCGCGTGGATGATCATGTGGATGAACGCCACGATCCAGCCGATGACCGGGGTGTTCTCCCATTTTTCGTTGATATCGCACCAGGAGCAGCGGCGCGGTGTGGTGGGCGTTGTGCCGCCGTTGCCGGAATCGTCCGTGGTGGGCTGATCGGTCGGGGTTTCCTCTTCGGGTTCGGTCACAGGGGCGCCGGTCGTCGTCATTGTGCCGAAGCCGCCGCTGCCCGTGCCGTCGAAGTAGTTGAACTTGCCGTAGGATTTGCCTGTGCCGTCGTCGCCGCTGTAGTTGACAGTCAGCTCATACGCGCCGTCGGTGAAGTGGGACGTAAACGCAACCTTGCCCTCACTGTCGGTGACGCCCTCTTCGCTCATGTCGTTGCCGGTCAGGCGGACCTTTGCGCCGGAGAGTGCGACGCCTTTGTCGTTGCGCACATACGCGGTGAACAGCGTGTAGCTTCTGCCGCAGCCGAACGAGCAGGTATAGACATCCCACTGAACGGATTGGTCAAAGACGTGGCCGCTGGCCGCCTCGTCGCGCACATAGTTGTGATCGACGATCGGAAGCGTCTGTTCGCCCTGAATAAAGCCGCAAACAGAGCATTGCTCATACGCTGCGTAGCCGGGTTCGCTGCAGGTCGGCTCCTTGCCGTCCTTTGCAACAAACTTGTGACCCGGTGCGGTGCCGTTGAAGGTTTCGTCGCTCTTTGCGCCGCAAACGCAGCTCTTGACATAGGTCGGCGGGGTTGTGCAATCGCCCGCGTCAATCATAAACGCATCGGTTGCAACCTCGGTGAATTCATGCGCGGCCGCGTTGCCGTAGGTGCCGCAGTTGTAGGTGCAGGCAAAGGAATGCGTACCGTCACCGTTGTCCTTGATTTCGCCCTCAAAGATGTGCGCAAGCTGAGCAATCACGACGTCTGCGATCTCGTTGTGGCTTTCGTCAAAGTCCTTGCCGCAAACGGAGCAGTGGTAGTGGCCGAGGCTGCCGGGCGCGGTGCAGGACGTTTCCACCGCGGGGATCCAGGCGCTGTAAGCGTGGCCGGGGGACGGAATGACGTAGGTTTCGATCTCTTGTTTTGCTTCGCTGAAGTACTTGTGGCAGATGGAGCACTGATAATAGGCGACGTTGCCGTCGGTTGTGCACGTTTCGGAAACCGCAGCGTGCAGCTCGCCGTAATCGTGGCCGGACGCGGACGCAACGATGGAGGTGACTTCCTCTTTCGCTTCGTTGAAATACGTTTCGCAGACCGGGCAGTAGTAATACGCAATGTTGCCGTCTTCGGTGCAGGACGCTGCCGTTGCGGGCACAAGCTCGCCGTATTGGTGGCCGAGCGCTTCGCCGGTGATCACATCGTTCGTGGCGGTTTTATCGCCGTAGGTCGCCGTGTAGGTCGTGTACGGCGCATCCGCGCAGGTTGCAGCGTGGTCCTCATGCGTCATCTGCGCATCTTCATAGATCACGTGCGCGCCGTCGTTTGCGCAAACCAGCTTGGCCTGCGCCGTTGTGCCGTCCTGTGACCAGACAAATTCGCTGAACGCATAGGCGTGGCCGGTGGCGGGTTCACCATCGATGCGGTTCGTATCGGTGTGACCGTCGTAGCTTGCAATGTAATCGGTGTAGCCCGCCGCTTCGCATTCCGGTGCGTGAACGTCGGGCGTGATCGCCGCGTCGTAATAGGTTACATGGTTTGCATCCTTGCCGCAGACATATTTTGCTTTTGCGGTTTTGCCGTCTTCTGCCCAGACGAATTCGCTGAACGCGTAGGTGTGGCCGGTGGCCGTGCCTTCGTCCGTTACAGTTTTGCTGTCGGTGTTCGTGCCGTAGGTCGCCGTGTAAACCGTGTAAGCGTCGTCTTCGCAGGTCGCGGCGGTGAACACGCTGGACATTTCAGCGTCCACTTGCGTCGTGTGGTTCGCGTCGTTTTCGCAAACGAGGTTCACCTTTGCGGTCTTGTTGTCCGCCGCCCATGTGAAGGAGACGAACTTCCAAGCGTGGTCGGTGGCCGTGCCCGCATCCGTCACGGTCTTGCTTTCGGTGTGATCACCGTAAGTCGCGGTATATACCGTGTAGGCGTCGGCGGTGCAGGTCGCGGCGGTGAACGCGCTGGACATCGTCGCGTCCACCTGTTTCGTGTGGTTCGCGTCGTTTTCGCAAACAAGGTTGACTTTCGCGGTCTTGTTGTCCTCTGCCCAGGTGAAGGAGGCGAACTTCCAAGCGTGGTCGGTGGCTGTGCCTTCGTCCGTTACAGTCTTGCTGTCGGTGTTCGTGCCGTAAGTCGCGGTGTAAACCGTGTAGGCGTCGTCTTCGCAGGTCGCAGCCGTGAACGCGCTGGACATCGTCGCGTCTACTTGTGTTGTGTGGTTTCCGTCATTTTTGCAAACGAGGTTGACCTTCGCGGTCGTGTTGTCCGCAGCCCAGGCGAAGGAGGAGAACTGCCAGTTGTGATCGGTCGCCGTACCTTCGTCCGTCACGGTCTTGCTGTCGGTGTTTGTGCCGTAGGTCGCGGTGTAGACCGTGTAAGCGTCGTCGGTGCAGGTCGCAGCCGTGAACGCGCTGGACATCGTTGCATCCACCTGCTTCGTGTGGCTCGCTTCGTTTCCGCAAACGAGGTTGACCTTTGCGGTCTTGTTGTCCGCCGCCCATTCGAAGGAGACGAACTTCCAAGCGTGGTCGGTGGCTGTGCCTGCATCCGTCACAGTCTTGCTTTCGGTGTTCGTGCCGTAAGTCGCGGTGTAAACCGTGTAGGCGTCGTCGTCACAGGTCGCGGCGGTAAACGCGCTGGACATCGTCGCATCTACCTGCGTCGTGTGGCTGTTGTCATGGCCGCAGACGAGGTTCACTTGCGCGGTCGTGTTATCCGCAGCCCAAGCGAAGGAATCAAACCGCCAATCGTGCTCGAGGGCCGTGCCGGTATAGATGATCTGGGTCGTTGTGGTGTAGGTCGTGCCGTTATTCACAACGCTTGCGGTATAGACGGTGTAGCCGTCATGCTCGCAAACTGCGGCCGTATCAGCCGAGGTGACCGTCACTTCCGGTGTGATCGTATGATCGCAGCCGTCGCACTTGAACGTTGCAGTGATCTTGTTGTCCGCCGTCCAGGTGCCCCAGGTGGGTTCGCCGGTGTAGGTGTGCGCGGTGATGGCGTTTGTGGCGTTGCAGTTTGCGCACTTGTTCCAGTGGTTATTATCGTCATATTGCGGAACGGTAAACTCGTGTGCGCCGGTCGCTTCAACCTCTTGGGTGTAGGTCGCGCCGCAGCCGTCCGTTTGGCAGGTATAGGTCTTCACGCCTGTGGTGGCGCAGCCGGGTTGCACGGTCACTTCGCCGCTGTTCCAGTTATGCGTCACAGCGCCGCCGTAGGTGCCGCAGCCGTTTTTGCAAAGGAAGGAGTGCGTTGCGTTTTGGCCGTTGCCGTCGCTTCTGACCGCGCCGGTGAAGTCGTGGCCACCCTCGGTGTCCACTGCGCCGTAGCTTTCGCCGCAGGTGGCGCAGGTTGCCCGTTTGGTGCAGGTCGCCGTGCCGCCGGAGCAGTCTTCCACACCGACGTTGACTTCCAGCTTGCCGCCGATCTTACCAGCCAAAATGCTGACCGTGGACTCGGTTTTGCCAAAGCTGAACGTGTAATCCGTGTCTTTCACCAGTGTCGTGCTGCCCGCCTTGACCGTGATGTTGTTCGTCAGGTGGTGATCTACTATGGGAGTCACTTTGATTGTAATTGCCGCCGCACCGTTCACGTTGGGCTGGTCGCCCGTTGTGTTGTCAGCGTAGTCAATCGTATAATTATCGCGGGTCCAGTTGGCGTAAAGCTGGATGGCCTTGTTCGTGCCGAGCTGGTTATACAAATTACTGCTCGTGAACGCGCCGTTTTTGTCAATAAACTGGACACCGGCGCCGCTCGGTCTTTCGTAATAGCCCTGGAAAGTATAGCCCACGCGGGTGGGAATGACGACAGAGGGCAAAGACGTTGCGCAGGCACTGTCGCTGTAGTAGCCGTTCTGCTGGTATTTATAATAGACCGTATCTGTGCCGCCGGTGCCATTGATTTTGTCGAGCGTGGCGGTGATTACATGCGGTGTCCACTGCGCCGTCATGGACGGTGAACCGAATTTTCCGGTCAGGGACGTGTCCTTTGCGTAGGTTGTGGATGCAGACCAGTTGCCGACGTTTGCGGTCGGTTTCCAGCCGGAGAAGTCATAACCCGTCTTGGTGGAGCCGGGGAGCTTTGCTGTGCTTTCAATGTTATAGGTGGTGTTGCTGACTGCGCTGCCGCCGTCGGTGTCATAGGTGATGGTGTAATTTGTAGGCGTATAATAAGCGTATAGTTCGCCGGCAGCAAAGTCTGCAACATGAGCTGAGGTCCCATTCGCGTTGATATATTTGGTTCCTGCGCCGTTTGTGCCGGAATAGTAACCCTGAAAATCGTAGGCGGTCTTTGTGGGAGGCGTAATGGTCGGCATAGCGTTACCAACCGTCACGTTATACACGGTTGAAGTGGAAGAAGCAGGGGTTGAAGCATCCATCTGATTCAGGAAGGCCGCAGAAGTCGTGAACGGCGCAATCTTGCTGTCTTCATGCGCAAGACTGTAAAGGACAAAGCCGTTGCCGCCCGCCGTGCCGTGGCTGCCGCCACTGCCGCCGCTGGCGTTGCCATCAGACCAACCGCCGACGCTTCCGCCTTGACTTCCGGAGAGGCCGTTATCATTTCCGCCGCTGCCACCGTAGCCGATGGGGCACTGGCGTCCGGAACTCTTCCATCTGACGCCGCCAGAGGCGCCGCCGCCGCCACCGCCGCCCCCATAGCCGCCGCCGCCAACATTAGCGCCGGAAGAACCGGCACCACCGCCGCCACCGCCGCCGCCGCCGGAGGCATTATAGTTGAAACTCCAACCAGAACCGCTGTCATCGGCGCCGGAACCGCCGCTGCCGCCGCTGCCTCTTGCTCCGCCAGCGCCGCCCACTGCGTTCAACGAAATTGACGCGCCAAAGTATACGTTACCGCCTGCGCCGCCGTTGCCGCCCGTGCTTCCGCTTTTACCAGCGTTTGATTTGTGGTCATCTCTTTCGTCAACATCCTCGTCAGCATAAGCTTCAGTGGTTCCGCCGCCTGCGCCGCCTGCGCCGCCGTTGCCGCCGATGCCTGCGCCGCCGCCGCCGGCTCCTGTTCCGCCGGCACCGCCGGTTCCGCCGCGCCATCTTTCGCTGGATATGTTCACATAGCCATTCGAACCGTTGCCGCCGTTGCTGGCGCTGCCGCCGGCACCACCGTAAACGTTCAAAGTGCCGCTGCCGACAACGATTAAAGCTGATGATGTGGGAACATAAATGCCGGACTTACCGCCCTGATTGGCTGAGCCCGCGCCGCCGTACACCGTCAGGGTGACACCGGCGGGAATGTGGATCGTTGCAACAGAATTGTTCGCAACCACCAGACCGTTCTGGCCGGTTCCGGCGTTGATCGTCGTATTGCTCGAAACCGTGTAGATCGTGTCGTGGGAAAGGGTGCTTCCCGCAGCGGTTGGAAGGGCAGTCACGGTGACCGCCTGCCCGGCGTTCTTTGTTCCGCCAACATCATTATTCACATAACTGCCGTTGGATTGCCTCGTCCAATTTCCGGCGAATGCATTTATGCTTTGTCCGTACCCGGAGCCCGAATTGTTCAGGTTATTCCAAGCGTAAATGTGAGTGGAATAACTTCCGCCTTCTCAGTGGTGATCGCTGTAGGGAACATAATACCTGTAGTTATAGGACTGACCGTTTACAGAATAGGAGCCGCGAACGCCGTCGTACCAGATCAGATCGTCCTGACCATTGTAAGAGGACCAGGTCGGGAACTGCATGGTCTGAACGGGGTAGTGGCTGGTGACCTGCGCGTAGACATAGTAGCCCCGCTTTGCGTCCCGCACATAGGTCGCACGGTCGATAGAGGGCGTTTGATTGATGGTATAAGAAGTTCCCGCAAAGCTACTCCACGAAGTGCCATTGCCCTCTCCGTAAACATGGGTGATATAAGTGCCGCCCTCATTGTTGTGATCGCTGAGCGGAAAAGTTACAGCATAGTTATAATAGTGACCGCCAAGATTCCAATCTCCGCGCCAGCCGGTATACCAAATCAAATCATCCTGACCATTTGCGTTCGTCCAAGTTGGAAACTGAACCTTGGTCAGGTTATTATTGCTGTTATAGGTGTACACAGCGACCGTGCCGCCGCTATCATAAACCTCTACACAAATTGAACTATCGCAAACAAGCAAAACTGCGTCTGCTTTCACAGGTGCAACGAACACCCACGCGCTCATGACCATCAGCACAGTCATCAGCACAGCGAGCGGTCGCCGCAGGTTGATTGATTTGTGTTTCATAGAAAAAACCCTCCTTATAATTGTATAAATTTATACATATTTATTTTATAACGTTTCGCGCTGTTTTGCAATCGTGCTTTTCAATAAAAAATGTGTGATCGGTTTGTCTATTTTTACAATATACAATTATATATATTCCAAATCGGAATCATCTGCTCTTTTTTGCACAAAACGGAGCCTGTTTTTTTGTGTATGTTTTCAAAAAAATTGCTTGACGTTTTTGTCTTTTTCATGTAGAATAATCATGTAGGAATCTATAACCCGCAATATAAACATATGTTTGCAGGAGGTATTTTTATGGTAAGCAAAATCAAACGCGGATCGCGGCGCTGTTTTGCGGTCGCACTTTCGGTGCTCATGCTCTTGAGCGCCTGGGTGTTCGTTGCGCCGGAGAAAGCAGCAGCAGCGGCGGTAAAGTACACATGGCGTGTTTACGTGTATTCCAGAAATGACACCGGAGGCTGGAATAGTGAACAAATGATTGTCAGGGGCAAGCCAAACAATGGCACCGGGTCGCAGTCAGATCTTCTTACGGTTAATAACTGGAAAATTGATTTCAACGGAGAGAGAACCAACACTTTTGGTAAAGGTGACCAAACGACGAGTCAGTTCCCGACGCAGCTATATTACTACTACAGTTTCGGCGGCGGTTGGACAAAGAGAAAGATCGACGCGGATATTTACTTGCAGTTATATTATAATGGTGATTGGCATACGATTGCAGGCGGTAATGTATATTCCAACAATAGCGGGACCAATAAAGGCAGCAAAACGTGGGATGTACCTGCGGATAAATATCCCAAAGAACAGTTAAATGCAATCTCCGGCGGCACATCATCTGTTAGTGTGCCGACGGATGGAACAACGACAAATAAAACTGACGCGTTCACGCTTCCGAATACCGGTACAACGTATTCTGCAGGAAACGATGTTGCAGTTTATGATCAGTATGGCATTCAGTGGTATCAGAATGCCAGTTATAAAGTTGACAGTCATACAGGTGTATCTTTGACATCGGATAAAAAAGTTGCTGTGACACACACTGCGAACGCCAAGGAAAATTACGATGTGTATGTCAGGCAATATCTTGGCGGCACGGAAAAGAGCTCTTCAAAAGTTACCGTCAAAACCTTTGATTACAAGGTTCAATGGTTTGACGAAAATGGAACAACAAGCCTTGGTACGAATACAGTGGATTATGGCGACAGTGCAACGCCGCCTTCTCCGACAAAGGATCCAGACGCAACAAACCACTATGCGTTTAAATCGTGGGTCGCTATGGATTCGGATACCAGCTATTCTACGATTAAGACGGGCGCACAAACAAGGAGATTTAAAGCCAGCTACACAGCCACGGCGCATAGCGTGCAGTCGGATTATTCCCAAAATGCTGATGAGCACTGGAAGAAGTGTACGGTATGCGGTTATACCACATGGGGTCCGAACAGCCACACACCGAAGAGTACTTTTGAGACGAATTCCTCTCAGCACTGGAAGCTTTGCTCCACTTGTGGCAGAGAAATCACAGGCTCCAGAGGCGCCCATACCGCGAGCGGCTGGAAGCACGATGCGGATGGCGACTGGAAAGAATGTACCACCTGTAAATATTATACGACCGCTAAGACAGCGCACACATGGAAATATGATGAAGCTGTGTTCAACTGGTCTGATTATGAGTGTGAAACCGCAACGTTGACCTGCTCCAAGTGCGGCAGAACCAAAACGGTGAATACGACGGTTTCCGTTGTCAACACACCTTCCACCTGCGAAGTCGGCGGCAGCAATGTTTATACCGCATCCTTTACAGATGGCGGTACGACGAAGACAGCGACTAAGACTGAACAGCTTGACCCGCTCGGTCATAACTACACCGGCGCATATCACGCGCTGGCCGACAACAAACACAACCGCGCTTGCGTCAACAGTTGCAACTGCGGCACGTTCGGCTTGAACGGTGAAAAGAATGCGTCCGAAGCCTGTACGCCGGCTGACAACTTTGTTGTCGCTGATTACTTGAAGGACGAGAATGAGCACTGGGTCAAATGTCAGTATTGCGACAACTTGACGTTGAACAAGACCGGCCACGAATGGGATTATGCAAACGCAGTGTTCAACTGGGACGGCTATGCATGCCCGAACGCGACGGTAACCTGCCCGATCTGCGAACAAACGAAAACGATTACAACAACCGTATCAAATGAAATTACCGTTCCGACAGCGTGCTTAACAGACGGAACCAAGGTCTATACCGCAAAGTTTACTGTGGGTGGAACCGACTATACCGGAACGAAAGAGGAGGTCCTCGGAAAGCTCGGCCACGATTGGGGAACTGTGACGTACACATGGAGTGCGGAAAATGATTCTGTGACTGCAAGACGCGAGTGCGCACGTTGCCATGCTGTTGAAACAGAACAGAAAGGTACCACGAATGTAGTCACCGTGATTCCGACTTGTACCACAGAAGGTGAGCGCGTTTTCACAAGCGCTGAATTTGAAAACGAAGCGTTCGAAGTGCAAACGAAGCCCGTCACTCTTGCAGAAGACCTCGACAACCACGACTTCACCGTGCAAAACGACGGTGCGGCATATTTGAAGAGTGCCGCGACCTGCGAAGACAACGAGGTTTACTATCTCAAGTGCTCCCGCTGCGAAAAATGCACCAACGACAATAAGGTGAACAGCGACGGCACTTACGGCGGCGCGACTTGGACGAAGGAAAATACCGCGCTCGGTCACGAATTCACCGGTGAAGCTGTCAACGCCGCAGCCGACAAGCACTTCTATAAGTGTGTACGCTTTGATGATTGCGAATCCTACGGTGTGAAGAAGGACGGCGTTTGGACAAAGAACGCAACTGAGAGCTGCTCCGGCGGCGAAGCGACCTGCACGGATAAAGCGGTCTGCGACAAGTGCAGAACTGTATACGGCAGCAGAGATCCTGACAATCACAAGTTCACTTCGGAAAGCACCGCGGCGACCTATCTGAAGACGGCCGCAACCTGCGAAGACGACGCTGTATACTATTACAAGTGCGAACGCTGCACAAAGAGCACCAATGACGATAAGGTGAACGGAGAAGGCACCTATGGCGGCGCCTATTGGACCAAAACCGGTACCGCCAGGGGTCATAAGTATACCGGCGATTACAACGCGCTTGTGGTAGACGGTGAACTCAAGCACAACCGCGCCTGCCTCAACGGCTGCGGAACCTTCGGCCTTGTGGTGGACGGCGTTCAGAAGAAGAACGCTTCCGAAGCCTGTACGGCGGGCGATATGCAGTATGATGAAACCGGCCACTGGGTACAGTGCGTCTACTGCAGCAACTACACCACGCCGAAAGCGCAGCACGATTCCGTCAGTGACACCCCGTACACCACGGATAACAACCAGCACTGGAAGAACTGCTCCGTCTGCGGATGGTTCATTGAAGCGGCGGGCGACCACAGTTTAGAATGGGTTGTTGACAGGGAAGCGACCTGCACCGAGGACGGCCTTCGTCACAGAGAGTGCCCGGTCTGCCACCTGAAGAAGCAGGAAGGCACAGTCATTCCGAAGCTCGACCACGATTGGAGCGATGTGACCTACACCTGGAATGAGGATAACACCCAGGTCACGGCAACGCGTACCTGCAAGCGTGATGCGAACCATGTGGAAACCGAAACCGTTGCTGTCAGCAAGACAACCAAGAATCCGACCTGCGTTGCAACAGGCTCCATCACTTACACGAGCAAGAGCTTCACAAACAGTGCATTCACCGTTCAGGCGAAAACAGTGACGCTCGAGATCAATCCGCTGAACCACAACAACAAGATCGGTCCCGTTGCGCTCAAGAAAGCGACCTGCACCGTGGACGGCGTGAAAGCGCACTACTACTGCTCGGCGTGTAAGAAGAACTTCTCCGATGCTGACGGCACAGAGGTGGTCAGCGAAGAAGATCTGAAAATCACCGCGCGCGGTCACGCTTGGGACGAAGGCACTGTCACAAAGGAAGCGACCTGCGCCGCACCCGGCGTTATGACATACAAGTGCCAGAACACCACAGCGACAGAGTTCTATGCGGCATGTCACGAATCTTACACCGAAGAGATCGAGATCAACCCGGCGAACCATGACGGACATCTCGTTTATGTGGAAATCGTGAAGGCAAGCTGCTTCGCACCCGGCGTGAAAGCGCATTGGTACTGCGACGCCTGCAACACGAAGTTCAGCGATGAACAAGGCACGCAGGCAACCACGGATGAAGCGCTGGCGATTGCGCAGCGTGCACACGTTTGGGACGAAGGCACTGTCACGAAGGAAGCGACCTGCGCCGAGACCGGTTTGAAGGTTTACACCTGCACCTGTGCGGCAGACGATGAACACGTTGCCTGCACCGAGACAAAGGAAGAAACCCTTGAAAAGGACGCAAACAACCATGTCGGCGTGATCGATCCCGAAAACATGAGCGAACTTCGGAATTACGTCCGTGAGAGCTGCTCGGCTCCCGGCTATTCCGGCGACCGCTACTGCCTTGGCTGCGGTGAACTGCTTGAGCAGGGTCATGATATTCCGAAGCAGCCGCACACCTACACGGCGGAAGATATTAACGTTGAAAACGCGTTCGTGAGCGCTGCAACCTGCGTCAGCCCGGCGATCTATGTCAAGAGCTGTACGTACTGCGGCAAGCTGGATGACGACAGAACCAACACCTTCACCTACGGCGAAATCAATCCCGCAAACCATGCGCAGGAACTGACCTTCACCGAGTATAAAGCTGCGACCTGCCTTGCCGACGGTAACGAAGCGTATTACACCTGCCCGGCGTGTACGTTCAACTTCTCCGATGCAGCCGGTCTTGACAAGATGGACAACGTAGTGATCGCCCAGCTTGCGCACAGCTACACCGGCGAAGCAGCCGATCAGGGCGACGGCACCCACAAGTGCCTGTGCGTCAACGGCTGCAACGAATACGGCCCGGCAGTTGAACACACCTGGAGCGAACCGACGACGGTTGAACCGACCTGCACCAAGGACGGCTCCGCCGATTACACCTGCACAGCGCCTGGCTGCGCGGCAACGAAGCACGATGTGCTGCAGAAGCTCGGCCACGACTGGCAGAAGCCGACCTATAAGTGGGCGGATGATTGCTCCTATTGTATCGGTACAAAGATTTGCGCGAATGACCTCAAGGGCGACGGCACCGCAGATCACACCATCACCGAAAAGGTGGAAAACATTGTTCGCACATCACCCGAACAGCCGACTTGCCAGAAGGGCGGCAGATATGTTTACACTGCGACCTTCACCAATTCGGCGTTCACCGAACAGTACACCTCCGAAGTCATCCCGATGGGCACACATGTGCTTGTGAAGATCGACGCGGTTGCGCCGACCTGCTCCGAGGACGGCAGCATCCAATACTGGATCTGCTCCGCCTGCCGCCACTACTTCTCAGATGCTCAAGGCGTCAACGAGATCACGCTGGCCTCCACCTTCGTTCCCAGAGTCGGCCACGATTACAGCGGCGCGGTGAAGGACAACAAGGACGGCACGCACAGCTACGCCTGCATCTATGAATGCGGCTCCTACGGCAAGAAGAGTGCGCACGCGTTCAACCGCGAAATTGCAAGCGATCAATACCTTGACGTTGCAAGCGACTGCGTGACACCGGCCACCTACTTCTATAGCTGCGAATGCGGCGCCAAGGGCACCAGCACCTTTGAAGGCACCCCGCTCGGCCACAACTTCGTGGATCACGAGGGCAAAGACCCGACCTGCACCGAACCCGGTTACACGGCACACAAGGCCTGCACACGCTGCGATGCAACGGAAGGCAAGAGCGAAATCCTCGCGCTTGGCCACGGCAAATATCTGTTCGATCATGAAAGATCCGGCAGAGTGTATGACGGTTCCTTCGAATGGGCGACCTATAGCTGCTCAAGAGGCTGCGGCGACAGCTACACCTTGTTCACGATCCATGCCAAGGATGCCAACGGCAAGCCGATCGTCGGCGCGAATGTCACGATCGATGACGGCAACGGAACAACAGCGACCGGCATCACCGGCAACGACGGTTCCTTCACGTCTGACGTCCATTTCCAAGACGGTGAATACAAGGTCAGCATGAGCTACACCAGCGGCGATTCCGTGATGACCACCAGCGGCGACGTTCGCGTGGTCGGCGGTAAGGGCAGCGGCGGAACCGGCGCTCTGGTGCCGACCAACTCCGGCGATTCCTCCGGCTCCGGTTCGGGCTCCGGCTCCGGTTCCGGCTCGACCACACCGACGAATCCGTCCGGTGGTAATTCCGGCGGAAACTCCGGCGGTTCCGGTGACTCTTCCGGCTCCTCCGGCGCCTGCCGTTATTGCGGCGAGACGCACAGCGGACCATTCGGCTGGCTGATTCAGCTTATCCACAACATCCTGGCTGCCTTCAGTGGCAAATAAGCCTAAAGCAAAAACGACCAAATAAAAAGCAACACCTCTGCGCGAGATGCGCGGAGGTGTTTGCTTTTTCAGTTGTTAGCCGTTAGGTACCCACTGATTAACTCGAATTCGCAAACATTGACGGTAAATTTTCCGTCATTTTGCACAGAAATCGCTTGCAAACCGTCAGGTTGGCTGCGCGATTTCTGTTACATCTGACAAAAAATTTCCTCGCCAATCTTTACACATCGAATTAATCAGCGGGTACTTAGCTGTTAGCTGTGAATCAGTGGGTACTTAGATTTTAAACCATGCCTCCACCTTCGGAAACAACGCAGGAAAGCGGAAGAACCGATCAAGCAATTTGCCGAACAGTCCGATCAGCAGCCCGTTCAACGCCGTCATAATCAGCGTGCCGACGCCGATGCCGTGAAAACCATGGAAAAAGAGCAGCGTCAGCGAGACGGCAACCAGCAAACAGCAGACGTCAAAGCCGATCTTGAATTTGTTGCGGTTCAGCGGGTAGCGGTCGCAGACAGCCTTGACAAAGAAATCGTAGACCTGCGGATAAAGATAGGTGCGATAAAACAACGCGACGGAAAACGCTGTCAGCAGCATTCCGCCCGCAAACAGCAGACACCGCGCCCAAAACGCCATGCTGCCCGGCGGAGTAACGGTCGGATTGAACACGGGGATCACCTTGCGCCAAAGGTCCAGCACCGCGCCATAGATCAGGCAGGTGGCGAAGGAGAAAAAGTAAGGCAGGCGCACTCGTTTCAGAATGACGCACAGCGCAGCAAAGAGGATCGCCTGCACAATGTATTCGCTTTGCCCAAACGTGAGCGCGTCCACGCGCAGCGAAACGATATAGGCCGGCGCGACGACCATGGAAACGCCGAAATTTGCGCTTGCAACCATAGCGACCGCGAACGACAGCAGCAGCACGGCGGCGAGATAGACGAGCTCGGACGGGAGAGAGATCTTCTTTTCTTTCATGCAATCACCTTTTTTGAATCAGATAGCTAAGTACCCGCTGATTAACTCGGTGCGTGAAGATTGGCGAGGAAATTTTTCGTCAGATGTAACAGAAATCGCGCAGCCAACCTGACGGTTTGCAAGCGATTTCTGTGCAAAATGACGGAAAATTTACCGTCAAGATTTGCGCAT
>JAFTCX010000062.1 GCA_017454485.1 Clostridia bacterium
AACAGCGTAGTCAACAGATAGGATTTCCCACAACGACGGATCCCGGTAATGATCTTGATTCTGCCGTTGTGCATCTTTGCAATCAACTGATTCAAATAAGAATCTCTCTTAATTTCCATGTTCATCCTCCGAATTTGCTCGCCTTGTCGATTGATTTCGTTCCGTTAATAGTATACCCGGTTTTTAAAAGAAAGTCAACAACATTTTCAGTATTGGCTGTGTATCGCAGATGTCGGCCTCGTCTCCGCCAATATGGATCCGGTCAGAATCAGGAAATTGTTCGGCGATTTCTGCGAAAAGCGTTTCAAAGGCTTCAAAAGCGCTCTGTTAAAGCGATACTATAGTGTAGTAAAAGGGGACAAAATTGAGTAAAACTGTTTTGCTCATGTTTGGTATCCTCCGAAAAAAGGGCTATGTCCTCCGATTTTTCCGGATACCGACAATGTCCTCCAAAACCTTGCGCCGCAAAGGGAATGGAACTTTTGGAGGACAAAATGCCGGAAAACGCTTCAAAATCAAGGGGAAGTAGCTTCCGTCAACTTCCGTTCAACGGCTGTTTTCTGCCGTTTACCGTCCGGATACTCTGAATTCCTCAAAATCCAGTGGTGGCGACACCGTGCGGGTTCGACCCCCGCTTCCGGCACCAAGAGAGGGCCTGTTGCAAAATAGTCCTTCTCAAAAAAGTTGCACAAAAGAAAACGCTCTTGAAGGGATACAGTAGCCCTAAAGGAGCGTTTTTTAGTCTTCTATGCGTTGATTCTTTGTGCAAATTGCTATTAGATTTCTATTTTGCAACAGACCCTTCGTTGTTTTACCTCTGCTTTTTCGCCGACCTTTTTTGAATCCGTAGCAAAACTGGCCGTTTCTGACCTTCTTTCTGGCAGTGGTCGGGCAGACGGGTCGGATTTGGGCTGCAAATCCAATGCCTGCATTCGCCAGAACGCAAGGTGCTCGCTGCCAAGGTTTGCATATCTGAGTTAATCGGCGGGTACTTAGGACAAAAATCACCGTTTTTTCAAGGTGTTTTATTCCTTTTCAGAAGTTATGATTACGTATTGATAAATATTTGAATTATGTTATAATGATAAATATAATAATGGGGGTGTTATTGTGAACAGGCAGATCAAGAAAATCCTTTCCGGTATTCTGACAGCGGTTATCTTTTTTGCATGCGTTCCGGTTGTTGCGTTCGGCGGGGATACGCCGTTAAAGATTACCGTGGCGGCGGATACGCATTTTCAGTGTGCGGCGGATCTCGGTGATTTCAGCGATGTGTATACCGAGTATATGCTCGAGCCGGAGCTGTATGGTTACGCCTCCACGCAGGGGCAGATGCCGTATGAATCCGAAGCCATTCTCTGCGAAATGCTGGCGGAATTTACGGCGTCCGATGCCGAATGTCTGCTGATTGCCGGAGATCTCACCTGCGGTAAGCGCGCTTCGCATCTTGCATTTGCGGAATATTTGCGCGAGACGGAAGAGACAAGCGGTAAAAAGATTTTCGTGATAAACGGCAACCACGATTGCGATGCCGAAGGGAGTGATACGGGAATTTCCATGGAGGAATTCCGTGAGATCTACGCCGATTTCGGCTATACCGAGGCTGTTGCCCGACACAAGGACTCCGCCTCCTACGCCGCCGAACTGAATGGCAAGTATCGTTTGCTTGCCATAGATACCTGTATTTACGGCGAGGACGAGGGCAGAATCAGTGCCAACGTCTTTCAGTGGATCAAAGCGCAGGTTAAGCAGGCGAAAGCGGACGGCAAAACGCCGGTCGCCATGATGCACCACAGCCTTTTGCCCCATTATGAGCTGCAGCCGATGATCGATTTCTGGCAGTTCTACGCCGGATGGTTTGCGGACCACGGAATTCAAACGGTTCTCACAGGTCATATTCATGCGAACGATATTTCTTCCTGTGTTTCCGATTGCGGGAACACGGTTTACGATATCCAGACAGGCGCCCTGATTGCTTCGCCGAACACGTACCGGGAGATCACTTTTTCCGACGATACCGTAACCGTTGAGAGCCGGTTTATTACAAAAATCGATCCTTCGCTCTTGCCTTCGCAGTTGACAGACGCGCAGCGTGCGCTTTTAGCGGAGGATTTTCCGGCGTACGCGAGAGCCTATTTTGAAAACGGTGTTTGCAAATGGATGAACCGCAATCTCGGCTCGGTAAACCGCCTTGCCCGATGGTTCCGGCTGAAAGAAGGCACATCCGCCTATGCCGCCGCAGAAAAGCTGATGAAAACCGTCGGCGCGGCTGTGGGACAGGAGATCTACGACGACGGGAGCGGATGCAGTATCGAAGCGGCGCTTTTGCCCTTTGGCATAACCGTGCCGGAGAGCGACTATCGGAAGCCCTATCAGGTGGCGGCGAAAATCATGTACGGGTTCTTTCACGGGGACGAGGACGCAGCCGGGAACGAGGCGGACGTAAAGCTTTTGCTCGCCTGTTTGGAGGGGGCCGTGCTGACTGCGCTGAAGGACGGCTTCAGCGAATCCTCTCTGCGCACGCTGGCTTCGGCGCTTCCCGGAAGCGAGTTGCTGACAAACAAGCTTGCGACGATGCCGTTATCAAAGCTGCAAAGGGAGATTGCCGAAAAAACCGCTTTGGCTCTGTTGGAAACGCTCACCGGCGGTTTTATTGACGATTACAGCACGCCGGAGGATCTGAATGTATCGCTGCCGTCCTCGGTGTCGGGCGATGCGACCGCATTGCACGCGTCTATTCACGCATTCCGCTTGGTTGCCGAGTTTTTTCAAAGATTATTTGGGATAAAAGGAAGATGAGAATACGATGATGCGCCCCTATTGTCTTTTATTCCGTTCGTGTGTCGCTCCGTTTGGGGCGGCTTTTTTTTATGACTGTGTTTTGTTTCGATTGAGTTTAGATAATGCCTGTATCATGAAATTCAGAATAGGTTGTTCTGAAAGAGGTAAAGAGATGAAGGTTCAATTCAACTTCCAACAATACGTTTGGATCTTTGCGATCGGGTGTTACGTCGGCTATGCGATCGAAACACTTTGGTGTCTGCTCAAAAACGGATATATCGAAAGCCGCAGCTCGCTCGTGCTGGGGCATCTCAGCGTCGCCTATGGCATGGGTGCGGTGCTGCTGACGCTGATTCTTGTTCGGTTTCAGAACGCTGCCTGGTGGAAGGTCTTTCTGATCTCCTTTGTCAGCGGAACCGTGACGGAATATATCTGCTCCCTCGGGCAGGAGATCTGCTTTGGCTCCGTTGCATGGGATTACAGTCATTTGCCGCTGAATATCAACGGCAGAGTCTGCCTGCTGTATTCCGTGTTCTGGGGTGTGATCGGCCTTGGATGGGTCAAGCTCATCATGCCGCTGCTGAACTGGCTCTTTGAAAAAGTGCATATCCCGTTTGAAAAGGTACTTGTCGGCGCGTTCCTCGCATTCTTTGTGTTTGACGCTGCACTTTCCGCAGGCGCTGCCGTTCGGATGAACAGGCGGCAGGAGGGCATTCCCGCAGCCAACAAGGTAGAAGTGTTTTTGGATACGCACTTTGACGATGAAACGATGCAAAAGATATACGCAAATTCAAAGAGTGTGTCCGGACAGTGAATATTTTGTGCAAGTGAAAAGAGAAAGACGATGAAAAGAAGAAAAATGCTGATAAAAGTTTTGGTCGCGTTGGCGGGGATCGCACTGACCGTTGCAATCTTGTTCTTCACGCCGCTGTGGGGAACCGCGATTTTAGTGTGCGCTCTCTCCGTTTTGGGCTGTTATGAACTGCTGGTACCCACCGGCGTCTGCCAAAGAAACGTTCCGGTCATCGTCTGTCTGCTTACGGCCACGGCGGTCCCATGGCTGTGGTACTTTCACATTGCCGAAACGGGAACGCTTCTCCTTTCGCTTTGTTTGCTGAGCTTTGGCTTTCTGTATTCTGCCGCCACGGGTCAATACCACAGTTCCAAAAACATCGCTTATCTGTTCCTCGCTTCCATCGTTTTTCCAACGTTCTTCTCTCTTTTGCTGCCGGTGCTGGACGGCGAAAACGGCAAGCGGTTCATTTTGATCCCGTTTATTGCAGCGTGGAGCGCGGATACCTTTGCGCAGTTTGGCGGCAAGTGCTTCGGCAAACATAAGCTGGCGCCGCAGATCAGCCCGAACAAAACCGTGGAAGGCTTCTTTTGCGGACTCGCCGGCGGCGTGCTGGGTATGGCGATCTATGGAATTGTGATACATTGTATAGGCCACGACGTTTCGTGGCTCTCCCTGCTGTGCTTCGGGCTGCTCGGCGCGGCGTTCGGCACGGTTGGCGACCTGTTTTTTTCCTATATCAAGCGGGAACACGGAATCAAAGATTTCGCTGCAATCATGCCGGAACACGGCGGCATTCTCGATCGCTTCGACAGCGTGGTATTTGTACTTCCGTTGTTTTACGCGTATGTGCAAATCATTTTCTTTCTATAAAAAAGGCTGCGTTTTGCTCGAAGAGATACGCAGCCGTTTTTTCTTATTGCGGGATCGTAACAGTAAATTCCGTCTTGCCGCCGCCGCTTTGCACGCCGACCTCGCCGCCGTGCAGACGCACGATCCGTTTGACAACGGCAAGTCCGATGCCGTTGCCCCTGCCGGAATGGGATTCGTCCGCCTGATAGAATTTATCGAAGATGTACGGCAGACTCTGCGTGGGAATATCGGGTCCGGTGTTTGCAACGTGAACCTGAATTGCGTTACTCTTGTTTTCGATTAAGATCCGGAAAGCGCAGTCCGGCTCCGAGAATTTCACGGCATTGTCGATCAGGTTCAGCCACACCTGCTTGAGCAGGTCCTCGTCCGCCTCGATTTCGTATTCATCGAAAACAAGCTCCGGCTCCAGACCTTTTTCGGTCCATTTCTTTTCCAGCAGCAATACGCAGTTGCGCAACTGCTCTGAAAGGTTATAGCGGCGCTTTGGGCCAAGTACGTTTTGGGTCTCGATTTTTGAAAGCTGCAGGATTCCCGCCGCCATATTGGAAAGCCGCCCCGATTCCTCCTCGATCACGTCAATATACTCCCGCTGCTCCTCGGGTGTGAGATTGCCGCGTTTCAGGAGCTTTGCGAAGCCCATGATCGAAACGATGGGCGTTTTGAATTCATGGGAAAAATTATTTACGAAATCGGTGCGCAGAATTTCCGTTTTGTCGAGTCGCGCCGCCATCTGATTGAAGCTGTCCGTGATCTCGATGATGGTCGGGTGGCTGCTCAAGGGCTTGCCGATCGCAAGCCTCGCCTTGTAATCGCCCTCCGCCAGCCGGTTGATCGTATTGATCGTTTTGTTGATCGGGCCGGTCAGGATACGGCTGAGCAGGAAGGAGATCCCCGCGCCGACGATCAGGCAAAACAAAACAAAAAGGGCGATGAGCAGCGGACGGTTGATCGCGCCGGTGATCTCCAGCTTCAATACGCCGGTCCCGCTCAGTGTAATCACAATCGCGGCCATCAACAGCAAAAATAAAAGCTCCACCGCAAAGGTGACGCCAGCCAAAAGGAGCGTCAGCGCGATCCGTGACTGTCTTTCCGTTTTTTTGTTCATTCTTTTTTCACCGCCCTGTAGCCGAGTCCGCGCACGGATTCAATTGAAAATGCGTTCCAGCCCTCAAACCGTTTGCGCAGCCGTCCGATGTGCACCGTTACGGTCTCCCATCCCGTCTCGCTCTCCGCACCCCAGATCTCGTCCATGAGCTGAATGCGGGTGAAGATCTTTCCGGGGTAGGAGAGCAGCTTATACAGCAGCAAAAACTCCTTTTGCGGCAGCGTCTGCGTATCGCCCGAGGCGGCGTCTGTGACCGTAAAGCTGTCGTAATCCAGCGTTACGGAGCCGATCCTGATTTGCCGTTCGCTGGCAATCTTCGCGCGGCGCAGCAGCGCCTTGATGCGCAGCAGCATTTCCGTTTCGTCGATGGGCTTCGTCATATAGTCATCTGTGCCGGATTGAAAGCCCTTATGCTTGTCTTCGGGCAGTTGCTTTGCTGTCAGCATCAGAATAGGCAGATCGTTGTTCGTCTGACGCAAAAGAGAGGTCAGCTCATAGCCGTCCATTTTCGGCATCATGATATCCAGCACGATCAGATCCACGTGGGTTTTATCTAAAACAGCCAGCGCCTCTTCTCCGTTTTCCGCTGTGGATACGGAATAGTTTTCGCTTTCCAGCACCGCGGTCAGAAGCCGCCGCGTGTTTTTATCGTCGTCAGCCACCAAAATGTGAAACATCTTCTCGCCTCCGTCCTTTATGCTATATCATCTACATAAACCGAAGCTAAACACAGCGCTTTAAAACAGACAACAGAACAATCAGATCACATAAAAACAGCACCGAATGATCGATGCTGCATTTTGTTATTGCAGCTTTTTCAGCAGCCCGATCACGGTCTCCAGCTCGGACGGCTGTACCTTGGTTGGCGCTTTGTGCTCTTTCACACAGTCGGCAAAATAGCGGATCTCGTTGGCATACGCGTCGCTTTGCGGCAGACCGATGGAGCCCGTGTCGCCCTGCGCGTCTGCGCCGACGGGGTTCCAAATTTTTCCGCTTTGTTCATAGATCGTCATCTCTCCGTTTTCCCACGCGACGACAGCGTGTGCAAACTGAAAGCGGAACTGCGCCCGGAACGGATAGGGCGACGCATACCACGACGCTTCGCTCGTGATGAAAAAGCCATCATATGCATAAACGGCGTGCAGGTAATCCTGTTCCGGCCGGCGGGCACGGTGACAATCGACGCTGTTCGGTTTGCCGAAGGCGTAGACCATGAAATCAAGATCGTGAATGTGCAGATCGAACGGCACAAGACCGCTGCGTGTTTCGTCCATCATCCAGCCGTCCCAGCTCCATTTCGGATAGCAGCCAAGGCGCGTCATGGAGCCCGAAAGCAGATCGCCGTAGGTCTTTTTGTCAAAAATCTCTTTCACAATTTCATATTCCGGCCAAAAGCGCAACACCTGCGCAACCATGAAATATACGCCGTTTTCTTCTGCCGTGCGATAGACGCGCTGCACATCCTTCTGCTTGAGCGAAAGCGGCTTTTCACACAAAACGTGGATGCCCTTTTGCAGCGCTTTGACCGCAAAATCTGCGTGCAGATACGTCGGCAGGCAGATGTCGAGAATGTCGATCTGCTCGTTTGCGAGCATCTGATCAAAATCCGTATAGTGCCGCTGCGCCGGATAGCGCTCCATCTGCGCTTCGCGGATGTCGCACAGCGCAACGAGTTCGCAATCGTCCATGCTGTTCCAAGCCGGAATGTGGGCGCCGCTGATGCCGCCGACGCCGACCAATGCAACCTTTAACATTTTATATCCCTCCGTAAACGCGGTCAATGATCGCTTGCAAATATGCCTTTGACGCGAGAATGTCTTTGATCTGCTGTTCGCCGTCGATTTCGCGTTCAATCGTCACAAAACCGTTGTAGCCGAGACTGTGCAGCTTTTCAAACAGCGCGGGGAAATCCACTTTTCCCTGTCCGATCGGCGTTTCCGCGCCGAGGTCGTGTCCGTTTGTCGGATAGCAGCCGTCCTTTGCGTGCAGGTTCATCACATAGTTTCCGAACACGTCCAGCGCGTCGACCGGGTTCGCTTTGCCGTAAAGGATCAGGTTCGCCGTGTCGAGATTGACGCCGAGGTTGTCTGTGCCGACCTGCTCAAAGCAGCGCAGCATTGTCACCGGCGTTTCCTGCCCGGTTTCAAAAAGCAGGAACTGGCCGTTTTCTTTGCAGTGCTCCGCCACGGTGCGTACCGCGTCGCAAAACGGCAAAAACTGCGGGTCGTTCGGGTTTTCGGGAATGAAGCCCATGTGCGTGACAACGTTTTTGACCCCGAGCAGTTTTGCAAAATCCGCGCCGTCGCACAGGTTCCTGACGCGCATTTCACGATATTGCGGCGGAACAAGACCGAGCGTTTGCTGCCCCTCATAAAAGTTCCACACGCACGGCCCTTCCCAGCCGCACCAGAACGCGGAGATTTCAACGCCGAAGCGGGCGGTCAGTGTGCCCAGCGTTTCAGCGTTCTCCTTCGTCCACAGGGCGGGGTTCCATGACAAAAGCTGGCAGTTGTCGAATCCCTGCGCCAGCAGATCCTCAAATTTTTTTGACATTTCTTCCATGGCGTTCAGATAAACGCATACACCGATTTTCAAAGCGATCACCACCGTTTTTGATTTCCTGTTTATCGTATCACAAATGAGGGCAAACAACAAGCCCTGTGGAGCGAAAAAAAGAAAAAGCAGCGCCCAAAGCGGACGCTGGCATATAAATGAATTGTTTTTTGCTTGCGGTGTCAAACATACTCCACTTCGATTGCGCCGAAGCGGCATTTTTTTGCGCAGGCGCCGCACTGGAAGCATTTGCTCTGATCGATCTCAAACGGCTGCTTCACTTCGCCGAACGGCGCATCGGCAGCGCAGACCCGGCGGCACAAGGTGCAGCCCTTGCATTTTTCCGGGAGGATGGTCACTTTTTTGATCTTGCGCCAGCCCTCAGGCGCAGTGATGGCGCTGTTGGGACAGATGTGGCTGCACTGGCCGCATTCGACACACTTTTTCTCGTCGATCTCATAGATGCTGGCAATGTCGTCCGCCGCACCGGCGGCGTTGTATAAACAGATATAGGCGCAGGCGCCGCAGCCGACGCAGCGTGCTTTGTCGATGGAATAAGCCATAGCGTTTCCTCCTTAGCCGCCGGAAGCGGGGGACAGCACCCAGATTTCGTCGCCGTCCGCGAGCTTGCGGCCTTTTTTGGTGCAGCGTTCGCCGTTGACAAACAGCACCACATGTTTGAACGCGAGTTTTTCCGGCTTTTCAAGCGCCGGATTCTCGGCGAGGTTCTCTTGATACCGTTTGTCGATCGTCCGGTTGATGGAATCAAACAGATCGCCGACCTTTTCAATGTTCAGCGTTTCTTTCGCCAAATGGGTGTCCATCCGCAGCACGCCGAACAGCTTGACTGTTACGTTTGCCATTTTGAACCTCCCTCAATCTTTGCGCATGGCGCGTGCCACGGCTTCGTCATAATACTTTTTGTCGAGCACGATGCCCAGCGTTTTCAGTCGGTGATAGGTCGGAATGCCGTGCTTCCAGCCGCGGCCGCGGTAATAGACCTTGCGCATCTTGTCCAGCGGCACCTTTGTGCGCGGATTGTTCGGGTCCTGCAGCTCGTCGGTCAGCCGTTTGGGCAGCGTATCGGCGTCGGCCTTTTGGCCGAGGATGATATTGGAGATGCGCTCGGCGTTGTAGCCGTAGGCGCCCCAGGTCAGCATAGACGCGACCGTGGTGCGCATCCCCGTTGCAAGGTGCACCGCCTTGATGTGCGGCAGCAGCGGCAGCGGAATTTGCGCAACTTTTGTGAAATGTGAAAGCAGGTTCACGATCGGACCGACATAGGGGAACACGGCGAGGATGGCCTTTGTTACGAACCAGTTCGGCTTGTCAACCAAAAAGCCCGGGAAGACCGCGTAGCTTGTGAACAGGCAGCTTCCGCAGCCGGAGACGGCCTCCATCAGATTTTGCAGCATAATGGCGAGGGCGGCCTTGCCGTGATGGGTCAGGGAATCCACGTCCAGACCCAGACCCTCAAGCACAACGAGATAGCCCGCGTTCAAATGGCAGCCGCCGCGGTTGGCTGTGGCGTAGCCGAGACCGTGGCCGACGGCGTGGCGCGGCTCATACGCCGCAAGCTCCATGCCTTTTGCGTGAATGGCGTATTCCTTGCCGCCGAACTGCTGCGACATCCGCCGGCTGCCGTCGGCAAGCAGATTTCCTTCGCCGCGGCGGTAAGCGATGTCTTCAAACATCTGCGAAAGATTGTCGATCTGGCCGAAATGCACGCCGAAGTCGTGCACACCCTTTTCTGCAAGCTCCATGGCGAACGCGACGGAGCCGGCGCAGGAGATCGTGTCCATGCCGAGTTCGTCCAGCTCATAGTTCCAGCGCAAAATCGCCTCAATGTTGTCGTTGAGAATGTTCGGGCCGAGCAGACCGAGCGTTTCCAGCTCCGGTCCCTTAACGATTTTTTCGCCCACCTTGCACATGCGCGCGCAGCGGATGACGCAGGTGGTGCAGGCCGCGTTGGAAACGAGGTGGTGTTCCGCCAGCTCTTCGCCCGAAACCTTTTCAAAGCCGTCGTAGCGGCCGGCGGAAAAGTTCTTCGTTGCAAGAATGGAGTGCGCCTGCATCTGCGAAACAAGACCCGCCGTGCCGAGCTTTGGAAGCTGACGGCCGGTCAACGGATGATTTTGCAGCGTTTTGATCCATTTGACGTTCAGCTCGCGCAGCGCCTGCTCGTCAAAGATCTCCGGCAGCTTTGTGCCGAAGGCGGTGACGGCTTTCAGATTCTTGCTGCCGAAAACCGCGCCGACGCCGCCGCGCCCTGCGGTGCGGTCGTTGCTGAACACGCAGGCATACAGCACTTTGTTTTCACCGGCGGGGCCGATCACCAGCCGGCCGGGGTAATGCTTCAGCTTTTCCTGCGCTTCGCCGGTTTTTGTGCCCCACAGCTCGCTCGCGTCCAAAAACTCCACGTTGTCCGTCGTGATATGAACGTGCACAGGCGTTTCGCTTTTGCCCGTGATGATGGCGGCGTCATAGCCGGCGCGCTTGAGCGTCAAACCGAAATCGCCGCCGCAGTTGGACGAGGTGAGAATGTTCGTCAACGGGGAGATCGTTGAAATGTTGAACCGCGACGTGTTCGGACAGCCGGTGCCGGTCAGTGGGCCGGTCGTAATGACCAGCCAGTTGTCCTCGTCAAACGCTTGCATCTCGGGCGTGATGTGGTGCAGCAGAATGTCCGCCGCCATGATCTTGCCGCCGAGCGTGCGCTTGCGGTCCTTGTCCGTCCAGGGGAATTCGCCGAAGGTTCGCTTGGAAAGGTCGATCATCAGCACCCTTCCCATATAGCCTTTCAAAGAAGTCAAAATGCATCCGCTCCTTTTGTTGGTTTTTCCGTTTGCTTCAATTTCAATGCATGAATTTCTCCATGGTCATAGCAATATAAAATGCCGCCGTGATCTGCGCTTTTCAAAAGCAGATCGATGGCGCACTGCGCCTGCAATGCGCCGATGACGCCCGCCGTTGCGCTCACGGAACGGCTTTTTCGCGGCGGCTGCACCAGACAGCCCGCCGTTTCAAGATCGCTTGTTTTGCCTGGCAGGGCGGTGTAGACGGTGCCGTAAAAGCCGTCGATGCTGCCGTTGATGCACGGGATGCCGCGCGACACGCAAAACTGCCAGCCGATTAGCCGCGCGCGTACATTGTCTGCCGCAAGCAGCAGCACGTCGCAGTTTTCGGCCTCGTGCAGATCATGTTCCGTTTCAATTTTTCGTTCCGACGCCTGTATGTTCACATCCGGCGCAAAAGCGCTCAGCCGTTCAGCAAGCAGCGCCGTTTTGGGCTTTCCGATATCCTGCGGGGTATAAAAGAACTGGCGGTTGAGGTTGCGCATTTCCACCTTGTCAAAATCAAACAGAACCAGCTTGCCGATCCCCGCGCCGCACAGATGCACGCTGATGTTTGTGCCCAGCCCGCCGCAGCCGAGCACAGCGGCGCTGCAGCCGGAAAGGTCAAAGCCCTGCACGTCCGCTTTCAGATTCATTTTCCATAGTCTCCTCCGCAACATTGCGTTTGGCCGGACAGCGTTTCCACCGCGTGGCGGAAGATCGGCGCAATCACCTCAAACGATTCCCGCACCGCCTTCGGGCTGCCGGGCAGGTTGATGATGAGCGTTTTGCCGCGAATGCCGGACACGGCGCGCGAAAGCATGGCGTGCGGTGTGATGGCAAGGCTTTTCATGCGGATGGCTTCGCTGATGCCGGGCGCGAGGCGGTCGATGACCGCCAGAGTCGCTTCGGGCGTCACATCGCGCGGGGCAAAGCCCGTGCCGCCGGTGGTTAAAATGATGTCGGCGTGCGCGTCGTCCGAAAGCGAGATCAGCGCTGTTTCGATCTGCGCCTGTTCGTCGGGCACAAGCACATATTCCGTCTGCGCCGCGAACGGCGCGACAAGCGTTTGCAGCAGCGCTCCGCTCTTGTCCTCGCAAACGCCGGCGCTGCAGCGGTCGCTTGCGCACAGGATGCCGAATTTCATGGTTGAACCACCCCTTTTATCTATTTTATCATACATGATTTTGAGCCGGTTTGCAAGGCGTTTTCGTAAAAATACGGGACAAAGCAGGACTATTAGAAAGAGCTAACTGAAATTTTAAGGGAAAACACTTTTCAATTCTTTGAAAATATGGTAAACTTGTTGCATGGAAAGCCCCGCAGGGGGCGTCTTTTGAAAAGTACCCACTGATTCACTCGGATATGCAAACCTTGGCGGTAAATTTTCCGTCATTTTGCACAGAAATCTCTTGCAAACCGGAAGGTTTGCTGCACGATTTCTGTTACATCTGACGAAAAATTTCTTCGCCAATCTTCACATACCGAGTGAATCAGCGGGTACCAAAACGCTGTTTTGAAACGGAGAAGGAATCATGCTCAATGTCATTGCGAGAGAAGACGCTGTGAAAATCGTCCGGCGAAGCGCCGCGCTGCAGGCGCCGGAGGTGCAGCGGTTGCCGCTGCAAAAGGCGGTTGGCCGCGTTTTGGCGCAGGACATTGTCAGCGAGTGTGCCGTGCCGCCGTTTGACCGCTCCACCATGGACGGCTTTGCCGTGCGCGCGGCGGACACCTTCGGCGCAGGGGCGTCCATTCCGGCGGAGCTGACCGTTGCGGGCGAGATCAAAATGGGCGAACCGGCGGCGGTTGCGCTTTCCGGCGGACAGTGTGCGCGCATTTCTACCGGCGGAATGCTGCCGGCGGGCGCTGACGCGGTGGTGATGGCGGAGCACACGGAAGATCTCGGCGACCTCTGCCTTTGCTACGGCGCAGTGGCGCCCGGCGAAAATGTGACAAAAAAAGGCGACGATATTGCCCCCGGCAGCGTGGTGCTGCGGCGCGGCAGTGTGCTTTGCGCCGGACAGATCGGTGCGCTGGCCTCGCTCGGAATCCGCAGCGTTCCCGTGTTTCAAAAGCCGCGTGTGGCGGTGATCTCCACCGGCGACGAACTGGTGCAAAGCGACCCGACGGGCGGGCAAATCTGCGATAGCAACAGTGATCTGCTGTTTGCCGCGGCAACAAACGACGGCTGCGACGTGTTCTGCTTCGGCGCGGTGAAGGATGAACGAAGCGCCATTCAGGCGGCGGTGGAAGCGTGTCTTGCCCGTGCGGACATCGTGCTCATCTCCGGCGGCTCCTCTGCCGGGGCAAAGGATATGACGGTCGGCATCCTTTCTTCGCTCGGCGAAGTGCAGTTCCACGGCATTGCCATGAAGCCGGGAAAGCCCACGATTTTCGGCACGGTGGGCAAAAAGCTCGTCTTTGGGCTGCCCGGGCATCCGCTGGCGGCATATTTCGTTTATCGAACGGTGGTGTCCGAAGCGCTGCGCACGCTGCTGTGTTTGCCGCAGGAAACGCCGCTTTTGCGCGGAACACTGCTGGAAAACATCCCGTCCAACCACGGCAGAGAGGAACTGCTCTGTGTGCAGCTTCACGAAAACGGCGGCGTTCTGCCGCTGCATACAAAGTCCGGCGTTCTCTCGGTGCTCACGCGTGCGCAGGGGTATCTTTGCATTGACCGCAACACCGAAGGACTTCCCAAGGGCGCGGAAATTGATATTTACAGGTTGTGAGACTATGAAACATCGCTATTTGGACAATCTCCCGCTGCCGCAGGCGAAGGCGCGTTTTTTTCAGCATCTGCGCGATTGCGGCTTTGCTTCAAAGACCGAGACCGTAAGCACCGTGAACGCTTGCGGACGCATCACGGCAAAGGCGGTCTATGCCGCCATCTGTGCGCCGCACTACAACGCGAGCGCCATGGACGGTGTGGCGGTGCGCGCTGCGGCCACCTTCGGCGCAAGCGAAAAAACGCCTGTTACGCTGACGCCGGCGGATTACACGGTGGTCGATACCGGCGATCCTTTGCCGGACGGCACGGACGCGGTGATCATGGTGGAGGATCTGATCGATCTGCCGAACGGCTGCTGCAACATCCTTTCCGCCGTGCGCCCGTGGCAGAATGTGCGCCAGGTCGGCGAGGACATCTGCATGGGCGACATGATCGCGCCGTGCGGAACCGTTTTGACCCCGGCGCTGTGCGGTGCGCTGCTTGCCGGCGGCGTCACGGAAACCGAGGTGCTGCGCCGTCCCACGGTCGGCATCATCCCGACCGGCGACGAGATCGTTGCGCCGACCGCAGACCCCGCAAGGGGTGACATCATCGAATTCAACTCCACTGTTTTTCGCGGTATGCTGGAGCGCTGGGACGCTCATGTGCAGGTGTTTCCGATCACAAAAGACAACAAAACGCTGCTGCGTGCGGCGCTGGAGGAAGCGCTGCGGCAGTGCGATATCGTGCTCATCTCCGCCGGCTCTTCCGCCGGACGGGACGATTACACCGCTGATTTGATCCGTGCGCTCGGCACGGTTCTGGTACACGGCATCGCCATCAAACCCGGCAAACCCGCCGTGCTCGGCGAAGCGCAGGGCAAGCCCGTGATCGGGCTGCCGGGCTATCCCGTGTCTGCCATCGTGGTCATGGACGAGATCGTGCGCGAAACGGTCGATCTTTATTTCGGCAGAGCGCCGAAAGCGCCGCAGACAGTGGACGGCGTATTGGCAAAACAGATCGTTTCCTCTTTGAAATATACCGAATATGTGCGCGTGTCGCTCGGAAAGATCGGCGAAAAGGTGTCTGTGTCGCCGCTGCCGCGCGGCGCGGGGGTCATCAGCAGCTTCACAAAGGCCGACGGGATGCTGGTGGTGGATCAAAACTGTGAGGGCATCGCGGCAGGCGAGCGCGTGCGCGTGCGGCTGCTGTGCGAACCGGAGTTGATTGACAAAACGCTCATCGTCACCGGCAGCCACGATCCGCTGATCGATGAGGTGCGCGATCTGCTGCAGCAAACCGGTGCGCCGTTCCGCGTGAATTCGACCCACGTCGGCTCCATGGGCGCGATCTACGCGATCAAGAGCGGCCTTGCGCATCTGGGCGGCATTCATCTGCTCGACACCGAAACCGGCGTTTACAACGAAAGCTATGTCAAAAAGCATTTTCCCGACGGCGGCGCGGTGATCGTCAGGGGCGTCGGCCGTGTGCAGGGGCTGATGGTCAAAAAGGGCAACCCCTGCGGCATTCAGTCGTTTGCCGATGTGGCGCGGGTGCGCTATGTCAACCGGCAGCGCGGCGCGGGCACGCGGATTCTTTGCGATTATCTGCTTTCCAAAAACGGCATTTCGCCGAACGATGTGGACGGCTATGAAAACGAGGAGTTCACCCACACCGGCGTGGCGGCGCTGATTGCCGCAGGCAACGCGGACACCGGACTCGGCATTCTTTCCGCCGCAAAAATTTATGATCTCGACTTTATTCCGGTCTGCACGGAGACCTACGACTTTTTGGTAGACGTGCGCTATCTTGAAGATCCGATGGTGCGTGCGTTCTTTGCGGCGCTGCGCTCCGATGCGTGCCGTGCACGGTTGGAAAAAATGGGCGGTTATCTGCCGGAGGAGGAAACGCCATGCTGACGCATCTCAACGAACAGGGCGAAGCGAATATGGTGGATGTGGGCGCAAAAGACGTCACGGTCCGCACGGCAAAGGCCGCCGGACGCATCCGTATGCAAAAAGAAACGCTGCACGCGCTTTTGAACGCTTCACTTAAAAAAGGCGACGGCCTTGCCGCGGCAAGGCTTGCCGGCATCATGGGCGCAAAGCGGACGTGGGAGCTGGTTCCGCTGTGTCACAACATCCCGATCGACAAGGTGGATGTGACGTTTGAAACGCTTGCGGATGATGTGCTTGAAATCATTGCAACGGCAAAATGCAGCTATAAAACAGGCATCGAAATGGAGGCGCTGACAGCGGTGAGCGTGGCGGCGCTGACGGTTTACGATATGTGTAAAGCCATGGACCGCAGCATGGTGATCGAGGAGATCCGGCTGCTGGAAAAAACGGGCGGAAAGAGCGATTATCATGCTGACTGACGCTTTCGGACGCACCATCGACTATCTGCGCGTGTCTGTCACAACACGCTGCAACCTCAACTGTGTTTACTGCGGCAAACAGGACTGCGAAAAAAAAGACGCGGAGCTGACTGTAGCGCAGATCGAAACACTGGTGCGCGCCTTTGCGCGCTGCGGGATCAAAAAGGTGCGTGTTACAGGCGGGGAACCGCTGGTGCGCAGTGACATTCGGGAGATCGTTGCGGCCATTGCACACACACCCGGCATTGAAACGCTGGGTCTGACCACCAACGGCGTTTTGCTCGCGCCGCTGGCAAAAACACTGTTTGACGCGGGGCTGCAAAGCGTCAACATCAGCCTGGACAGCACCGACGGCAGCACCTATCGCCATTTGACCGGCGCCGATGTGCTGCAGCGTGTGCTGGAAGGAATTGACGAAGCGCGGCTTATCGGGCTTTCGCCCATCAAGCTCAACGCCGTTTTGATGAAGGGTGTGAACGCCGACGGCGCCGGGGCGCTGGTCTCGCTTGCCAAAAATGCGCCGATCGACGTGCGCTTTATTGAGCTGATGCCGTTTTCCGTCCCGGGCGAAAGCGACGCGCTGCGTGTGACCGGCGACGAGCTGCTGCGGCAGTTTCCGTTTTTGACGCCGCTGCCGACCGAAGAAACGGAAACCGCGCGCTATTACACCGCGCCGGGCTATCTCGGCAGAATCGGTTTCATCAGCCCGGTCAGCCACAAGTTTTGCGAACGCTGCAACCGGGTGCGCCTGTTGGCAAACGGCAGCGTGCGGCTGTGTCTTGCGGCGGACGAAACGTATGATCTTACAGCTTTTTTGCATGACGAAGCGGCGCTTGAAAAAGAGATTCGGCGCCTGATATTAAAAAAGCCTGCTGCGCATTTGTTCGGCAGCAGCGCACCGAAGCACGGACTGAACAGAACAGGAGGCTGACATGGCAACGGTACTTTCCATCAATATCAGCGAAAAAAAGGGAACGCCCAAAACAACGATTGCAGCGGGAACACTGATTGAAGATTTCGGCTTTGCGGGCGACGCGCACGCCGGAAAATGGCATCGGCAGGTCAGTCTGCTTGCCAAAGAGAGCATCGAAAAGGCGCAGGGGATGCGCACGGACGGCCTGTGCCACGGCATGTTTGCCGAAAACATTACCACAGAGGGGATCGTTCTGCACACGCTGCCGGTCGGCACGCGACTTCAAATCGGCGACACGGCAGTGATTGAAATTTCCCAAATCGGCAAGGAGTGCCACGACGGCTGCGCCATCCGCCAGCTTGTCGGCCAGTGCATCATGCCGAAGGAGGGCGTGTTTGCCCGGGTCATCACCGGCGGCACCGTCCGGCAGGGCGATGCAATCACCGTTTGCGGCGATCATACAGAGCGTTGAAACAAAAAATCAAACGCCGGCGGCATCTCCGTCGGCGTTTGATTTTTTATTTGGTACCTACTGATTCACGGCGCTTGCGTCGTCGGCTGTGTGGTTGTTGTGTCGTCAATGAGCACCGGAGCAACCTTGCTTTCCGCGTTATACGGAATGGTGACGGGCGGCTTTTTGGCTTTTTCCAAAACCTGATCTTCCGATAGATCGTCCGCGAGCGCTGCTTCGCTTTCTTCGGCGGAATCCTCGTCATAAATCAGCGTGCGGATTTTTTTGCAGCTTTCCATGTCGAATTCCTGCACGGCGCTTTCTGTCAGTGTGTAGACCCGTTCGCCGATGTAGGTGCCGCGGAAAAATGTGTCATAGTGATAACCGTCCACACTGCCGCGCAAATAGGCCTTTTCGTCAGCGAATGCGCCGTTTTTCACGGCAAAGGTTTTGTAAACATAGTTTGTGCCGCGCCAGTTGCGGTTGCTGTCAAGAATGCTGTAGCTCACCGGCAGACCGAACACACTGCGCACGCTGTCAAACACAAAGGCGCGCGGGTCAAAATGCACGTCGGACTGCGCCTGCTTGATGATGTGGGTGTCTGTCTCCTTCGGGTTTTTCGGGTCGCTGATGTCAAACAGGGAGAGCTTGATGCAGTCGTAATTTGCGTTTTGTTCGTCGCCGTCGTAGCCCACGCCGAGCAGCAGCGTGTCGGAGATCGGATGTAAATATTCCGAAAAGCCGGGCAGCTTGACCTTGCCGAGAATGCTCGGCTTTGCCGGGTCGGACAGATCAATGGCGAACAGGGGATCGGTGTTGCGGAAGGTGACGACATAGGCGGTTTTGCCGAGAAAGCGCGTAGATTTGACCTGCTCGTCCGGCGCAAAGTCCTTCAGCGCGCCGACGATCTCCAGCTTTTTGTTCAGCACATAGAGCGAGCTGATATCCACGTCTGTTTGATAGTCATAATCCGTGCTTGTCACGCGCAGATAATCGCCAAAGCGGTCAATCGCATACTGGTCCTCCACAATGCCGGGGACCGTGCCGCTGCTTTGCAAAGCGAGGTCGGTGCCCTGCAGAGAAAACGCATAAATTTCCGTGGCGTAAGCCAGCGCGTCCTCTTCCAAACACTGGTGACGCAGCACATAGAGCGTGTCGGCGGTGCAGTAGATACAGTCGCTGCCGCCGAGCAGACTGAGCGTTTCAATCTCTTTTTTCGGCTGCGCGGTGTCGAGCGCGGTGAGGACAATATAGCCCGTTGCGTCGCCCTTCGGGTCTTTGACATAAATACAGTCACAGGGGATCTCTTTCCCGTTGACAGAGGGCACATAGGTGCTCTTTTTGTTTTCGTTCGCGTAATAGGTCGTCACAGTGTAAAGCACGTCGCCCACCATGCGGGAGCTTTCCATTCCGCCGTCCTGAACGGCGGCACGCAGCAGCGCCGGACGGCTGCGGTCGGCGATGTCATACACCAGGGTGACGGTGGCGCTTGCCATCACATCATAATAGGGGAAAGCATAATCGCGCACACCATAGTATACGTCGTCGATCGGGTTCTGACCGTCATACAGCGTTCCGCTGACCACCAGACGGTCGCCCTGAACATAGAGCGAGGAAAAGGCATACATCTGGTTTTCCTTTTCCGGCTCCGGTTCGCCCTGAAAGACGCACTGCATCGTCTGTGTGTCGATGATGGAAAACTTTCCGCCGGACGCGGTGTAAAGATAGCGTCCGTCGTTTTTGATCACATCGCCCTCGTCCACATCCGCCGAGCGCGTGTTGGTTTTGCCGTAATTTCCGTTCGCGGCGAAAAAGTCTTTTTCTGTGGCATATGCAGTGAGCGCACCGTTTGTGACGGCGGCGCTGTCTGCAACACTTTCCGCTGCAAAACCGTCAGCGCTTTTTTTGCGCAGTGCGCCGAACATTCCGTCGATGCGGCTGTCGGCCTCGCGGCGTGCGGCAATGTTTTTGAAATAAGTGTCAAGATCGTCGCGGGAATCGAACTGCGAGAGCGGTGCGGCCGCCTTGGAGAGCTTCAGCGGTTTCGGCGTTTCGCTCTGCGACGTTGTGGGCTCCACCGTTGTGGTGTGAATCGTTTTTTGCCACGGGATCATCTGCACGGCGGTGATGGCGATCGCTGCGGCGGCGGCAGCGGCCACGATGCGCGGAAAGAGCTTGATCTTTTTCTTTTCCTGCTGCGGCTTTGCGTTTTCAAGCATCTCCACAACGCAGCTTTCGGTCAGCTTTTCCGGCAGCGGAAAGGCCTCTTGTTCCAACAGCTTTTTATATTCGTCAAAAGCGGGGTCTTTTTTCATAGCAATCACTCCTTGAGCAATGAACGCAGTTTTTCTTTTGTGCGAAACAGCTTTGCGCGCACCGTGCCGGGTTTGCTGTGCGTCAGTTCGGCAAGCTCCTTGCTGTTATAGCCGAAGAGCACCGCGCCCAAAAACAGTTCGCGTTCGTCCGCTCCCAGTTGCAGCAGTGCCTGCTTGAGCGCGGCGTTTTCGCTTAAATCAACCGCGGCGGCGGGAATGTCCGTCTCTTCGGGCAACACGGTCTGCAACTGCGCTTTCTTTTCGCGCAGCTCCTTGCGGCAGCAGTTCAACAGGATGGAAAACATCCACGACCGGAACGCCTGCGGCTTTTCCAAATTGCGAATTTTTTGAAACGCGAGCAGCACCGCTTCGCTGACCGCGTCTTCTGCGCGGGCGGACGACCCGGTTTGAAATACCGCAAAGCGGTAAAGATCGGCGGCGACGGTGGTATACAGCGCGCCGAACGCGGCTGTGTCGCCATCCTTGGCTTTTTTGACCAGATCTTTGATCACATTCGAGCTCATATGTATCACATCCGTTCACTGTATTAGATGCCGAAAAAGGGCGAAGTGTTGCGTGAAAACGAAAAAAATTTCCGTGTATCGCAGCAGCGAAAACGAAAAGAATAACTGCGAGGTGATTTTATGAAGGAAAAAAAGAAGAAAAAGGCGGAAAACATCGAGATCACGGCGGCGCAGCCGGACCGGATTCCGAGCGAGATGGGCAGCAATTTTGAAGTTTTGCCGCCGGTGCGGCCGAGCGAAAATCCGCAGCAGCGGATTTTACCGCGAGATATGGCGTAAAAGCAGGGCAGCGCTCTGCTTTTTTTAATTCGGAATTCGGAATGCGGAATTGCGGTCGCGGGGTAAATAGACAAGAAAAGAACGCGTGCGCCGCGTCGATCAGTGCAGGAATATGGTACGTTCGTCGATTACAACAGAATCCGCAGGAGAGAAAGAATAGACGAAGAAAGAGAAAGTCGCTTTGTGAGATGTTGACGTGGTACCGAACGATATGGGGAAGGTTCGCGTTACATACCCTGGATGTTTCGGCTTTTACCGGCGGAAAATATTTCTTTTTCATGTGCGCTTTCCGAAACGCTTTGCGCACGGCGTTCGCCGTGCGCAGGCAGGCGGCGGGATCGTGCGGCAGATTGCCGCACGAAAAACGAAGCATCGCTTCGTTTTTGAACCGTGCGTCGCACGGTTCATCCCGCCGCCCCGTGCGCGCAAAAGAGCCGTTAAGCGAGCCTTACGGCTCTCTATACAATCAACGAACGCGCCTTTTGACCGTGTTTGTTGGTCGCGGAAGCAGCTTTGAAATTTTGAATTTCTCCTTTGCGACCGCAATTCCGAATTTCGTATTCCGCATTCCGAATTTTTCCGACCGCGTTTCACGCGGTCAGAAACTGCAGCACTTGCGCATTGAACGCTTCGGATTTTTTTGCTGCAATAAAATGGTCGCCCTCAAGCAAAACCAGCTTTGCATGCGGTAAAGAGGCCGCGATCAGCTTTGTGTGCGCGGTGCGGATCATGTCGTGCGTGCCGGCAATGACCAGCGTTTCGGCTGTGATGTTCTGCAAGCTTGCGGGGTCGATCTGCGGCTCGTTGACCATCAGGCCGAGCAGCGCCGCCTTTTGCTTTGCCTCTTCAGAGCGAAACAGCTTCGCCGTGCGGTAGCCCAGCACAATGGGGAGCTGCACGGAAGGGCGCACGCCTGCGGGAAACAGGTTTGCGCCGTTGAGCACAAGCTTGTCCACCATCTCCGGGTAGCGAAGCGCAAACAGCAGCGCGATGTTGCCGCCGTCGGAAAAGCCGAGAATATGCGCCTTTTCAATGCCGTGAGACTGCAGAAAATCATGCAGGTCGTCCGCAAACTGCCGCAGTGTGAACGGCGCAGTGCCGCGCGGCGACTGCCCGTGTCCGCGCGTGTCCACGGCAAACACATGAAAATGCTTTTCGAAAACCGGCATTTGTTTTTCAAAATACGCGCCGCTTTCCCCGTTGCCGTGCAGCAGAATCAATGCCTTGCCGCTGCCGCGCGCCTCATAGTGCAGATGGGTGTCCATAGTTTCTCCTTTTTTAAAACATCGGATGTGCAGACAGGGTACACATCCGATGTGGCTTTTTGTGTTATTTGCGGAACTGCTGCTTGAGACGCTGCTCCTTGGAAAGCACGACCTTGCGCAGACGCAGGGAGGTCGGCGTAACTTCGAGCAACTCGTCATCCTTGATGAATTCCATGCACTGCTCCAGACTGAGCGTGGTCGGCGGCACCAGCCGCAGCGCGTCGTCGGAGCCGGAGGCACGGGTGTTTGTCAGATGCTTCTGACGGCAGACGTTGCAGACCACGTCTTCGTTTTTGGCGCATTCGCCGACGATCATGCCTTCATAGACCTGCACGCCCGGACCGATGAACAGCCGTCCGCGGTCCTGCGTGTTGAACAGACCGTAGGCAGAGGTCTCGCCGGTTTCGTGTACGACGATGGAGCCGCGTTCGCGGGTGTGGATGTCGCCCTTGTAGGGCTCATAGCCGGCAAAGAGCTGATTCATGATGCCGTTGCCGTTGGTGTCGGTCATGAATTCGCTGCGGTAGCCGATCAGTCCGCGGGAGGGAATCTTGAATTCAAGGTGGGTCGCGCCGCCGTCGCGTGCGCCCATGTTTTCCAGCTCACCCTTGCGCGAGCCGAGCTTTTCAATCACGGCGCCGACATACTGTTCCGGCACCTCAACGATCAGCAGCTCCATCGGCTCGAGCGTTTGGCCGTTTTCTTTTTTGAGAATGACCTTCGGGCGCGAGACCTGAAATTCATAGCCCTGACGGCGCATCGTTTCAATCAGGATGGAAAGGTGCAGCTCGCCGCGGCCGCTGACTTTGAACGTGTCGGTGGAATCGGTTTCCTCCACACGCATGGAGACGTTCGTTTCAACCTCCTTGAACAGCCGGTCGCGAAGGTTGCGCGAGGTGACGAACTTGCCCTCCTGGCCTGCGAAGGGGGAGTTGTTGACGATGAAATTCATTGAAATGGTCGGCTCGTCGATCTTGATGAACGGCAGCGGTTCAATGTGTTCGGGGTCGCACGCCGTTTCGCCGATATTCAGATCTGCGATGCCGGAAACGCAAACAAGGTCACCCAGCGCGGCCTCCTCCACCTCCACACGCTTGAGTCCCTCAAACTGATAGAGCTTGGAGATGCGCACGTTGTGGGTGGTGCCGTCCTGCTTGCAAAGCGTCACGGTCTGGTTGCGCTTGATGTGTCCGCGCTCCACGCGGCCCACGCCGATGCGGCCGACATAGTCATCGTAATCCAGCGAGGAAAAGAGGATTTGCAGCGGGCCGTTCAGATCACCCTTGGGCGGGTCGATGTTTTCGAGGATGGAATCAAACAGCGGACGCATATCGCCGTCGCGCGCGTCGGGATCCAGCGAGGAATAGCCGTCACGTGCGGAGGCATAGACTACGGGAAAATCAATCTGATCCTCCTGCGCGCCCAGCTCGATGAACAGATCAAGCACCTCGTCCACCACTTCGACCGGACGGGCGCCGGGACGGTCAACTTTGTTGACGACCACAACGACCTTCTTTTTCAGCCCGAGCGCTTTTTTGAGCACGAAGCGTGTTTGCGGCATACAGCCCTCAAATGCGTCCACAAGCAGCAGAACACCGTCCACCATCATGAGGATGCGTTCTACCTCGCCGCCGAAATCGGCGTGTCCCGGGGTGTCTACAATGTTGATCTTTGTGTTTTTGTAATGCACCGCCGTGTTCTTGGAAAGAATGGTGATGCCGCGTTCACGCTCCAGATCGTTGGAGTCCATGACGCGTTCGGCAACCTGTTCGTTGTCGCGGAAGATGCCGCTTTGCTTAAGCAGCTCGTCCACGAGGGTCGTTTTGCCGTGGTCAACGTGCGCAATGATGGCAACGTTGCGCACATCGGAACGAATATCCATAGAAATTCACCTTAATTTTGCTGTAAACTTTGCTTTTTTATGCTTCATCCGTCTTTGCGTTCAGCACACGGCCGACCACCTCGCTGTCGGTGGCAACGTGCGAGAAGAAGAACTGTTCGCGTTCGGGTGTGTTGACAACGGTAACAGGCTTGATCTGGTTGAGGATGACGCCCTTGGCGCGCAGAGATTCGCGGTAATCCCAGTAGGTTTTTTCTTTGAGGATCAGAATTTCCGGGCGGTTGAGCATGCCCCAGCGGCGGTATTTGAAGTATTTTTCGTTGACTTCCTTCAGCTCTTCGTCAAGAATGTCGATGAACTTCTGACGGTCCTCTTCGGAAAGGTTTTCGCCGCCCTTGAGTTCGGTGAGCATCACATAGCGCGGCGGCTTTGTGCCGAGATCGGGCCAGAAGCTGTGGCCGACAAGCTCCACACCCATCTTGGCGGCGGATTCCTTGGCGGCAAAGTCGATCATCTGCGTGGTCGTCTTTTCGTTGGCGACGTTCATGCTCAGATTCTGGCGATACAGCAGTTCCACACGCGGGGTGTTGTTGTACATGCCGGTGACTTTATAGATGTCGAACGTGCGGTAACGGTACAGGCCGGAGTAGTTCGTGACGATCATTTCATAGCACTTGCCGACTTCGAGCTGGTGCGCCAGCAGCGGCGTCACATCTTCGCGCGGCTTTTCTTCGCCCTCTTCCAGCGGAAGGAACTCAAAGAAGATGCAGTGCGGCAGCAGCACGGCGTCGGAGACGTTCAGCTCTGTGGGCACGGCAAAGAAGCCCTCCGCAGCGGCGTAGCCCATGTTATGCAGCGGCAGATCGCCGACGGACTTGCGCAGCTTGTCAATATACAGCGCGAGGTTCGACCCCATCATGCCGTAGCCCCAGGTCAGCTTCGGCCAAATGCGCGGCGCGATCGGGGTATCGAAGCCCTTTTCAAATTCCTTGCGCAAGAATGCGGCGCGCGCAGGGTTGGGCTTGAACTTCTTTTCATATTCCTTACGCAGCTCCGGCGTGATACGCACGTTGGGATTCAGCGTGCCCTTTTCAATGTCGTCGCACAGCTCCTGCCAGTGCTCTTCCAGGTAGTCGAACATCTGCGTGAGCAGCGTGACGACCATGGAGCCGAGATAGCTGACCTCTTCGTTTTCCAGTGCAAAGCGAAGCTGCAAATAAGACGTGTCAAGCTGCTCTTCATGTTCGGGAATCAGCAGGGAAACGGGGGAAGTGCTGAAAAACGGCGTGATCTGCTTGAGGTAATCCAGCGGAATCTGACCGGCGCCGTTGCATTTTTTGCCGTCCTCCAGCCGGTGACCGGTGAGCACCATGACCAGCGGGCCCATCTGCGGCGGAAGCTTGATGTTCTTGTTTTCCTTGAGCCAGTGCGCCGCGGTGGAAACGGAAACGGAAAAGCCGATGCATTGCATTTTCCAAAGGTCGTTCGCGGATTTCGGCAGAATTTTCGGCTTGCCGACGGAACCGGAGGACGAGCAGTAGCGGATGTTCGGGCCGGTGAACATGAGGTTCTTTTCCTTGCCGTGGATCATGCGCTCCACCATCGGCTCATAGTCCTCATAGGTGCTCAAAGGAACCAGACGCTGAAAATCTTCAATGCTGTGCACATCGGCAAAATGATATTTCCTGCCGTATTCGCACGTTCTGTTCAGAAACATGATTTTGCGCAAGACATTCTTCTGTGCTTTTTTGGGGTCTTTGGTGTAGTGGTCAATCTCCCAGCGCGAAACGTCGCCCAGGAAGATGCCCAGATCGGAAAAAGCCATGAAAGACATCCTTTCGTTTAAAATTCAATGATTCAAACTATTGTAGCATGTTTTTTATAGGTTTGCAAGCACCGCCGCATTTATTTTTGGTTGAAAAACAAAAAAATTAACTGTTGTGCCGGTTCATTGCCTCGTCAATGTTGCCGCCGACGATCAGCTCAATCGCGTCGCAGCAGTGTTCCGCGGTGTCGCGCAGGGTGACGAGCTGCTCTTTGGAAAACGGCGTGAGCACCCAGTCGGCGAGGTCAAAATCGGGGTGCGGCTTTGCGCCGACGCCGATCTTGATGCGCGGAAAATCATCGGCCGAAAGCTGATAGATGATGCTTTTGATCCCGTTGTGGCCGCCGTCGGTGCCCTTGCGGCGAATACGCAGCTTGCCAACGTCAAGGCTGATATCGTCAAAGAGCACAAGAATGTGTTCGGGTGCAATTTTATAAAACGCCGCCGCCTCGCGGACTGCTTCGCCGCTGAGGTTCATGAACGTCTGCGGCTTCATCAAAAGGCAGCGTTTGCCGCCGATGCGCACATCGCCGATGAGCGCCTTGAATTTGAGCCGGTCGATCTTTACGTTTTTGCTCTGCGCAAAATAATCAAGGCACAAAAAACCGGCGTTGTGCCTTGTGAATTCATATTTCTTTCCCGGATTTCCCAGCCCCACGATCATAAAATCATAGGCACCGGTGGAAACGGGCTCTTTTTTAAACAGCACGGTTCTTCACGCTCCACTCTTCACTCTTTATACGGCTTTTTCTTTGTGACCCAGTCCTCTTTGTTGACCTGCTTTGCGCGGGCAATGGCAAGCGCGGATGCGGGCACACTGTCTGTGATGGTGGAGCCTGCGGCGGTGTAGGCAAAATCGCCGAGTGACACGGGCGCAATGAGGTTGGTGTTGCAGCCGATGAAGCAGTGCTCGCCGATGGTGCAGCGCGCCTTGTTTTTGCCGTCGTAGTTGACTGTCACGGTGCCGCAGCCGAAGTTGCAGTTTTTGCCCACGTCGCTGTCGCCGACATAGGTCAGGTGCGATACTTTGGTGCCGCTGTCGATCGTGGAGTTCTTGACCTCCACGAAGTTGCCCAGATGCACCTTGTCCGCAAGGCGGCTGTTCGGGCGGATGTGCACGAACGGACCGATGTCGCAGTCTTTGCCGATTTCGGCGTCTTCCGCCTCCACATTGTTCAGCACAGTGCCGCTGCCGACACTCGCGTCAAAGAGCATCGTGTTCGGGCCGATCACACAGTCTTCGCCCACAGTGCTGTTGCCGAAGAGCATGCAGCCGCCGAGAATGACGGCGCCTTTTGCGAGCTTGACGGTCGATTCAATAAAGACCGTGTCGGGGAAGGGGATGATGACGCCGGCGGCGATGTGTGAAGCGACAATGCTTTTGCGTGTTTCCGAATCGCACGCGGCCAGTGCGGTGAGTTGTTCTTTTTTCATGCGGAACGCTCCTCTCGATAAATCTACCTTTCATTATGCCAAGAAAACCGAAAAGTTGCAAGTAAATTTTTTAATTTCTTAAAAATAAAGGCAAATCTGCTTGTAATTTCAAATTAAGAAAAATAAAAGCATGGAATTATGCTATACTAACTCTAATTATGAACCTAAAAGAACACCATTTCCGCCAAAGGCGGAGCAAGGAGCCTATATGCAGGAAAACGAAGAACTGATCGTCGGCAGAAACGCGGTGCTGGAAGCGCTCAAAAGCGGGCGCGAAATCAACAGCCTGCTTGTTGCAAAAGGGGAGCGCAACGGCTCGATCGGCAGAATTTTGGCCGACTGCCGCGAAAAGAAGATCGTCATCAAGGAAGTGGATAAGCGCAAGCTCGATTTCCTTTGCGGACAGGGCAACCACCAGGGCGTTGCGGCCTATGCCGCCGCGCATACTTATGCCGAACTGGACGATCTGTTTGCCCTTGCCGAAGAAAGAGGCGAACCGCCGTTTTTGATTTTGTGCGACGATATCGAGGATCCGCACAATCTCGGCGCAATCATCCGCACGGCCGAGGCGGCTGGTGCACACGGCGTCATCATTCCGAAACGGCACGGCGCGGCGCTGACCTGGGCGGTGGCAAAGGCGGCTGCGGGCGCGCTGGAATATGTGCCGGTCGTGCGTGTAACGAACCTTGCCGCAACCGCCGAAACGCTCAAGGAGCGCGGCTTGTGGCTCTATAGCGCAGACATGGACGGCAAGCCCTGGTGCGAAACGTCGTTTTCCGGCGCGGTGGGGCTGATCATCGGCGCGGAGGGGCGCGGCGTGAGCCGGCTGATGCGCGAAAAAAGCGATTTTATCGTCTCGCTGCCGATGAAGGGCAAGATCAATTCGCTCAACGCCTCCGTGGCGGCGGGCATTCTGATGTATGAAATCGCGCGGCAGCGCGGCTGATAAAAAGCGGAACCTTTTTGATTTGATGCAGAAAGATAAGACAGAGTGAGGAAGAATTTATGGACGATTTAAAACTGGAAGCTGAACACGGCGCCGAAGCTGCTGCGCCGAGCATGGACGACATCAACGCGCTTTTGGCAAAAGCCGGTCTTTCCCCCATCGGTGAGGACGGCACGGATCCCCCGTCTGCCCCTGCGGCGCCCGCTGCGGAAAAAACGCGCCATTTTGCGCTGCCGAAGGAAGAGACGCAGACTGCCGCGCAGCAGGAAAAAACGCGTGTGATCCCAACGCAGCCGAAAACTGCGCCTGCAGCGGAAAAGGCGGAAAAAGGCGAAAAGAAAAACGACAGCCAGCTTTTGCTGGACGGCTTTGACGACGCGGAAGGCCCGCGCCATGTCAGCGAAGCGGAGGTGGAAGCGCATTTGCGCCACAGCCGCAGAAACCTTGTGGAAAACTTCCGTGTGCTTTCCACCGAGGAGGACGACCAGACGCTGCTTGAAAAAGAGACGGCCGGCGACGGCGCGAACAGTGTGTTCGATTCGCTCGACGTCAAGCAGGGCGAGCCGCTCTTTGACGCGGTTGCGCAGGCAAAAAAAGAAAAAAAGACAGCGCGGCGCATCTATTTTGACCGCACAAAGCTCACGCAGCATCTCACGCCGCAAGAGGAGCAGCAGCAGTTCGCCGACATCAAATCGCGGCGGGATGCGCTTGCAAAGGATAAGAAAAAGACCAAGGTCACTTTGATCGCGCAAGCGGCGTGCTTTGCCGCGTCGCTGCTGCTGATGATCTGTGCGTCCTTTTATCTGCCCGGCGGCGCACTGGAGTTTTTGTTCGGCCACGGCGCACGTCCGTTCACGCTTTGCAATCTTTGTCTTGTGTTGATCGCGGCGGGATTTTCCATTCAAACGGTCTTTTCCGCTGTGCGCGATATCAAAAGTCGCAGAGTGACGTCTGCGGTCTGCGTGAGTGTCCTTGCGGCGCTGAGCGTACTGCATAGCATCTGGATGCTCATTTCGTCGATGGATGAGAGCACGGGCTATATCAGCTTTGCCGTCTGCGGCATTTTTGCGCTGCTTGTGCAGACGGCCGCGCACTTCATCGGCACGGTGACCGAAGACAACGATCTGACCGTGGTGCAAAACAGCGAAACGCTCACCGCGCTGCAAAGCGTGCAGCACGCGGCGGACGCGGCATCGCTCGGCCACGGGATCAGCACCAAGAAAACGCCCAACATCTTTTACGCCTCGCCCGTCAGCGGCAGCGAGCGCGTGATGCCTGTGCCGAAGGAATCGCTGCATGAGACGACCTATCTTTACGGCACGCTGATCGCCGCAGGGCTCAGCTTCCTGTTTGCGCTGGTGCGCGCCATCAGCGAGCGCAGCGCGGCGATGTTCATCAACGCGTTCGTCTCCTGCGCATTTTTGTGCGTGCCGTTCATGCGGCTGCTGCTCACGGCGGTTTTGAAAACAAGAAACGACGCCGCGCTTTCCACAAGCGGCGTTGTGGTCGGTTCGCTTGAGGCGGCCGGAGAACTTGCCGATGCAGACGCTGTTGTGGCGGAAGGCGCGGACCTGTTTGACGCAAAGGTGTCGAACTTCCGTGCGGTGCCCGGCGGACGGATGAGCAAGCAGGACGCTGCAATTTATGCGGCGGCCGCGCTGCAGGACAGCAAAAGCCTGCTGGCGCCCTCGTTTGCGTCCCTTGCCGAAGAGCTTGACCGCCGCATTCCGCTGGCGGAGGATCTGCAATATGAAGAAAAACTCGGCTACGGCTGCTGGGTGGCCGGTCGCCGTGTGCTGATCGGCAAACGCGAAATGCTTGTGCAGCACAGCGTGCCTGCGCCGAGCGCCGAAGAGGAAAAAGCCTATGCGGGCAAACGCGAAGTGCTCTATGTCGCCGTGGAGGGCATCGTGGCTGCGACCTTCACGGTCAACTACCGTGTGCGGCCGGAAGCCAGACGCGCCGCGCGGGTATTCGATAAAGCCGGCATCGTGCTGATGCTCTCGTCCGGCGATCCGAGCTTGAGCGAGGAATTCGTTGCGCAAAAGCTTGCACTGGGCGTGGCGGCGATCAAGCTGATGAGCACAAAGAACACACAGCTTGTTGACGAGCTGCGGCAGTCCGACACCGACGCGCCGGCACGCGCGCTGGTCAGCAGCGGCAAGCACCGCCATCTGCTGCTTTTGGTGAGCGCGGCGCACCGCTTGTTTGAAGCGGACAAACTCGGCGGTATCGTGCAGACGGCGGGGCAGGGGTTCTGCTTTGTGCTGCTGCTGCTGTGCGTGATCTTCAAGATCTCCTCGTTCTTTATGCCGCTGACGGTCATCTTCCTGCAGCTTCTGTGGAGCTTTGCGGCCTATTACGTCGGCACGAGACGCATGAAATAACATTTTATCTGCAAAGGAGTTTCAATATGGAAAACATCATTACCGTGGAGAATCTGAAAAAGTCCTACGGACGCCATGTGGTGCTGGACGGCGTTTCCTTCTCCGCCGAACACGGACAGATCATCGGTCTGCTCGGCCCGAACGGCTGCGGCAAGACCACGCTGATCAAAATTCTGACCGGGCTGATCAAAGACCAGACCGGCGTGGTGCGCATCAACAACGAGGAGCCGGGCGCTTATACGAAAAGCGTGATCGCCTATTTGCCGGAAAAGACCTATCTGCCCGGCTGGATGCGTCCGATCGACGCGATCAATTATTTCGCGGACTTTTACAAGGATTTCGACAAAGAAAAGGCGATGCAGATGATCTCGCGCTTCGGCCTTGACGCAAAGCAGCGCACCAAAACGATGTCCAAGGGGCAGCAGGAAAAGCTGCGGCTGGCGCTCGTTTTGTGCCGCAACGCTGAGCTGTATATCCTTGACGAGCCGCTCGGCGGTGTGGACCCTGCGGCGCGCGCAAAAATTTTGGAGCTCATTATGGAGAACCACGCCGAAAATGCGACGGTGCTGATCTCCACCCATCTGATCTCCGACGTGGAATATATCTTTGACCGCGTGCTGATGATCAAGGAGGGGCATGTGATCGTGGATTCCCACGTCAACGCCCTGCGAGAAAACGGAAAAACCGTGGAAGAAGTGTTCAAGGAGGTCTTCAGCTATGCTTGGTAAGCTGCTCAAAAACGAACTGAAACATTCCGGCCGCTATGTTGCGACCATCTATGCCGTGACAGCCGCCGTGATTGCGTTCATGGCCATCGGCATTCTGACAAAGATCACCTGGATCGGCGTGCTGTGCTCGGTCTTGCTGAACTTTGTCGCCATCGGCGTGCTGCTGATCACCCTGATCTCCGTGGTCAAAAACTTTTACGATACGCTTTACGGCGCGCAGGGCTATCTGTCCTTCACCCTGCCGGTCAAATGCTCGTCCCTTTTGCTTTCCAAGGTGCTCATCTCCTTTTTCTGGATCATCCTGAGCTATTTGATCGCCGGCCTTTGCGTTGTGATGGTCGGTCTGAACGCCAAAGCGCAGGCGGGCGAGCAGATTTCGGGGCTGTTCGATATGCTGGACGTGTCGGGCCTGCGTGAAATGATTCCATCCGGTGCAACGATCACAGAGGTCATCGTGCTGCTTGTGGTGTTTGTGCTGCTGCACATTCTCACCCTTGTGGGCTTCATCTATTTTTCCGTCACAATCGCCAATACCCGCCCGCTGCAGGCGCATCCGCTGCTGTTCGGGCTGCTGACCTTCCTCGGCTCCTACGGCGTCGGCTATGCCATTTCCGGCAAGCTGACCTATTCGCTGCCGCTTTCGATCTATGTTTCAACGGAAAAGATCGGGCTTGTCTTTGAAAAAATGGGCGCCGACAGCGAAGAATATCTGTTTGCCTTTGGCATCGGCGGAACGGTTTTCATTGCGCTCATGGCGCTGGGTCTGCTGTTTTTGACCGGATGGATCATGGAACACAAGGTCAATATCAAATAAAGAGAGGAAACGCACATGAACATCTCCATTGACGGTCTGCTGGAATGGCAGTCCGACCCCACCGTGACCGGCGTCGGCCGTTTGCCCGACCGCGCCACATTTACGCCGTTTGATACGCTCGACCTCGCCCGCAAAGGCGAGGCCGCCGCATCTGCGCGCTTTCTTTCCCTGTGCGGCACCTGGCAGTTTGCACTGTTCAAAAACGACACGGAAAAGCCGTTTTGCTTTTATGCGCCGCAGTTTGACGCCGCCGCGTTCGGAACGATTGAGGTGCCGTCCTCCTGGCAGATGCAGGGCTACGATTTCCCGATTTATTGCAACGTGCAGTATCCGTGGGAGGGGCATGAGCGGATGCATCCGCCCCTTGCGCCGGTGGAATTCAACCCCGTCGGCTGCTACCGCAAGATCGTCACCGTGCCGGAAAACTTTTTGAAAGACCGCGCCGTGCTCACCTTTGAGGGCGTGGAATCCTGCTTTTATCTTTACGTCAACGGCGTCTGCGTCGGCTACAGCGAGGGCTCCTTCCGCCGCAGTGAGTTCGATGTGACGGAATGGCTGCACACGGGCGACAACCTGATCGCTGTGGAGGTACACCGCTGGTGCACCGGCTCTTGGCTGGAGGATCAGGACTTTTTCCGCCTTGCGGGCATTTTTCGAGAGGTATATCTGACCGCCACAGGCAAGCAGTACATTGCGGATGTTGCTGTGAACAGCATCCCCGACAGCCGTCTGCGCGACGGTGTTCTGACCGCTGATTTGCGCCTGGGCGCACTCGACGCGCACACCGAAGTGGAAATGACCGTCTATGACGCGGATGACCGCGTGGTCGCGTTCGATTCCGTGACGGCGGAAAACACGCAGAGCGTGCATCTGCACACCACCATGCCGCGCGTGCAGCTTTGGAGCGCCGAATCGCCCTATCTTTATACGGTGATCTTTGCGCTGCGCGACGCGGGCGGTGAAACATTTGAATATACAAGCGTGCGCACCGGCTTTCGGCGGATCGAAATTCAGGACAGCGTGCTGCTGTTCAACGGGCAGCGTCTGCTGCTCAAGGGCACGAACCGCCACGAATTTTCCTGCGACACCGGACGTGCGCTGACGCGCGAGACGATGATTGCGGACATTTTGAGCATGAAGCGCAACAACATCAACGCCGTGCGCACCTCGCATTATCCCAACCATCCCGACTGGTATGCGCTGTGCGACGAATACGGCCTGTATGTGATCGACGAAAACGATCTGGAAACACATGGTACGCGCGGTTCCGACCATCCGTCCACGCCGCTGCTGCCGGGCAGCCGCGAGGAATGGACGCCGGTGTGCATGGACCGCATCTCTTCGCTGTATGAGCGCGACAAAAACCACCCGTCGATCATCCTCTGGTCGCTGGGCAACGAGTGCGATGCCGGCGACAACTTCAAGAAGATGTATGCCTTTTTGAAGGAAAAGGACCCGACCCGCCCGGTGCATTACGAAAGCATCTGGCACGCGTTTGACATCGACAAAGACGTTACGGACGTCTGGTCGCAGATGTATGCGAAGCCGTGGGATATTGAAGCCTTTATCAAGGAGCATCCCGAAAAGCCGTTCATGCTCTGCGAATACAGCCACGCGATGGGCAACTCCTGCGGCGGCAACGAAAAATACATGGCGCTGTTTGAAAGCTATCCGCAGTTCTTCGGCGCGTTTGTCTGGGACTTTGTGGATCAGGCTGTGCGCAAAACGGCCGACGACGGTACCTCCTTTCTCGGCTACGGCGGCGATTTCGGCGACAACCCGCACGACGGCAACTTCTGCGGCAACGGTCTGCTGTTTGCCGACCGCACCGAAAGCCCGAAGATGGCGGAGATCAAGCGGCTGTATCAAAACGTCTGCTTCCGTGCGGTGAACCGCGAAAAGGGGATCATTGACATCACGAACCGCTTTTTGTTCACGAACCTCGATGCGTTCAATCTGCACTGGCAGCAGATCTCGATGAACCGCGTAGTGGAAAGCGGTGATCAGCTTGTGCACATTGCGCCGGGCGAAACAAAAACGGTTTCGCTGCATCTGAACAAAAAAATGCAGGGCGAATGGTATTTGAACCTTGTGTTTGAACTGAAGGAGCCCTGTAAATGGGCCAAGGCGGGTCACATTGTTGCCAAGGCGCAGTTTGTGGTGAATCCTCTGCAGGTGCCGCATACCGACATTTTCAAGGCGGAGATGACCGCAAAGACCGAGTACGGAACCGTCTACGTCTCCGGCGGCGATCTGCTTGTGTCTTTTTCACGCCGCAGCGGAAAGCTCTACAGCATCCGCAAGGGCGGACGCGAACTGCTCAAGGGACCCGTTGAGCTGCAGTTCTGGCGCGCGCTGATCGACAACGACCGCGGCAGCCATCTCGGCGTGCGCTGCGCCTGCTGGCGCGACGCGGGCGCAGACGCGTGGTACCATATCCAATCTGTGCGTGAAAGCGGCAAGCGCGTGATTGTGGAAAGCGAATTCGTGACCCACACCTCGCCGGAAAGCCGCGGCACGATCCGTTACACCATCGGCGCGGACGGCATTCATTTTGAGCTTTCCTTCACGCCGGAGGCCGGCCTTCCGGAAGTGCCGCAGATCGCGCTGCAGCTCCCGTTTGAAAACTGCTGGGACAGCCTGCAGTATCTCGGCAGAGGGCCGCACGAAAACTACATCGACCGCTGCAAGAGCGCCGATTTCGGGCTGCACCGGCTGTCGATCGACGAGCTGTATGTGCCTTATCTCAAGCCGCAGGAACACGGTGAACGCACGGGCGTGCGCTTTGCAAAGCTTTCCAGCGGCGCAAAGACGCTGACGCTGGAGGCAGACAGCGAAATGGAACTGAACGTCTGCCCGTGGAGCGTAAAAACGCTGGAGGCAACGGCGCACGGCTATGAATTGCCCGAAAGCGACACCCTCTTTGTCAAAGCCTGCGCACGGCAGATGGGCGTCGGCGGCTATGACAGTTGGGGCGCAAGAACGCTCGACGAATACAGCAACCCCTCCGGCAAGACCTATACGCTCGGCTTTTCACTGGTGTTTTAACAGGAGAGTGACGAAATGAAAAAACAAAAAAGCAACCCTGTCGCCGCCATCGGCGCGGTGACGACCCTCATCATTCTGCAATTCGCCATCCGACGCTGCATGAAAAAATACGGCAGATAACCGCATGAACAAGGAAATCAACAAAACCAACAACAAAAAAGCGGGCAGAGGCAACGGCTGTCCGCTTTATAAAAAGTGCGGCGGCTGCCAGCTGCAGAACATGAGCTATGACGAGCAGCTTTCCTTCAAACAGGCAAAGTGCATCCGCCACCTCAAGCGCTTCGGCCATGTGGAAGAGATCCTCGGCATGGCGCGGCCGCTGCATTACCGGAACAAGGTGCAGGCGGCGTTCGGCGTCACGCGAGGGGGCAAGATCATTTCCGGCGTTTATCAGTCTGCGAGCCACCGCATCGTCTGTGTGGACGACTGTTTGCTGGAAGACGAGACGGCGGACAGAATCATCGTTTCGATCCGCGCGCTGCTGCCGCAGTTCAAGCTGCGCCCCTATGACGAGGACAAGGGTACGGGCTTTTTGCGCCATGTGCTGGTGCGGCGCGGCTTTGCAACGGGTGAGGTGATGGTCGTGCTTGTCACGCCGAGTGCGCTGTTTCCGGGCAAAAAGGCGTTTTTGAAGCAGCTTTTGCATCTGCACCCCGAGATCACGACGGTCATCCAAAGCATCAACGGCGCAAAAACGAGTCTTGTGCTCGGCAAACAGGAGATCACGCTCTTCGGCAAGGGCTTTATCGAAGACGTGCTGTGCAATCGGCGCTTTCGCATTTCGGCACGCTCGTTTTATCAGATCAATCCCGTGCAGACCGAGGTGCTTTACAATCAGGCGATGGAGTTTGCCGCGCTGACGGGCGAAGAGACGGTGTTGGACGCCTATTGCGGAATCGGGACGATCGGTCTGGTTGCCGCAGAAAAAGCGAAGCGGGTGATCGGCGTGGAGCTGAACGCGGACGCGGTGCGCGACGCGAAACAGAACGCGAAGCTGAACGGCATTTCCAACGCAAGCTTCCTGTGTGCCGACGCGGGCAAATTTATGACCGAGGCGGCGCAGGAGCACGCGCAGGTGGACGTGGTGTTCATGGACCCGCCCCGTGCCGGCAGCGACCTTGCATTTCTGCGCTCGCTGGTGACGCTTGGGGCGAAAAAGATCGTTTACATCTCCTGCAACGTGGAAACACAGGCGCGCGACCTCGGCTTTCTTGTCAAAAACGGCTACACGGTCAAAAAAATCCAGCCGGTGGATATGTTCCCGCATACGGGACATGTCGAGTGCGTTGTTTTGTTGTCCCAACGCCGGGCGACCGAACATATCGACATCAAACTCGATCTCACTGATCTTGATTTGACCGCCGCTGAAACAAAGCCGACCTATGACGACATCAAGGCGTATGTGCTGAAAACATACGGGCTTAAGGTTTCAACGCTATACATATCACAGGTGAAACGGAAACTCGGCTTGGAGGTCGGGGAAGCATATTGCAAACCGAAATCAGACAAATATAAAACGCCGCAATGCCCGGAGGAAAAGGAGCAGGCGATTGTGGCGGCGTTGAGATATTTCAAAATGATATAATTCGCACATTCGACAAACCTCCTTGCTTTTGGTACAATCAAGCTACCAAATTCAAGGAGGTTGTTTTTATGAAAAAACACATTTATGATGAGAAAAACGGGCTTCACTACACGCTGCACGGCGATGTTTACTTGCCGGATTTGGTTTACTCCAACCACGAGTACCCGCCCCTCGGCAAATACGGCAGGATGCGCAAGACTTATCTGCAGGAACACCACAAGGCGTCGTTCAGCAAGATGCTGCTGCGCGACGAGTTGTGGCCGCATCTACTGGAAGTCGACGAACAGTCGCATGAAATGATGGATACCATTGTGGAACGGATGAAGCAGGAATGCGGCATCACGGAACAGCTCAAAGCTGATGACTGGTGGCGATGGGTACAGGAAATGGGCAACATTCGGAATGCAGCGGAAGAATATGTCCTTCGGGAGATCGTTTTCCAGTAAACCCTTTTAAATAGAATGCAGCAACCAGTAATTAGCATGTATTCATTCTCTTTATGGTGATTATCTAAACATAGATTAATCTATATATTCCAAAACCGACTTTGAATTCTTCAATCTTTCTATAGCTACTGTATAATCATTCTGATAATCGACTAATTGTTCTTTGGTTAAAAAATACATAGTCGACATAAACGATTGTTTCGACTTGTTTTCGTCTCTAAATTCCACCTCAATTTCGTCCCCATTAATTCTATAATCAAGTAAGCACACATTAAAGATACCTACGAAACTACACAAATCAAAAGACTGGCCAAATAATTGAATATTGGATTCTGTGTTATAAGTGAACTCAACTGGTTTATTTATCACTTCTTTCATACCAACTTCATGGATTTCTTCGATTTGGCCTCGAAATCCGTTTATGCGCCCAACATTTCTGGTTGGTGTCTTATTTATCAAGCTTTGGAATAATTGCTCAATTAAGAATACATCCTCTTCTGAAACATCATCAACTGGCGGAACAAACTGTAAGTTTAATACTCTTTCCAACTCAAGAACCTTTTCCCAAAAATGTATGTTCTTTTCATCAGGCATTTTTTCAGGCAGAGTTTCACTTACAGGGACAATCTGTCCGTCAATAAAGGCAGTTCCGTTAAAAAAACTATAAAACAGGGATAAACATTCAACTAATTCTTGAACAGTTTGAACACAACCTAAGTTATATGCAATGGTAACATTTGAAATATGTGTTTTTGTATCGATAGAAAGACGCAATACTAAAGGCTTATCCTTTTCGCTCTCTGCTTTAATAACATGAATACTATTATTAGGGACCCTTGACAGTCTTAAGATCATTTCATATTTGTCGTTTTTTAGATGCATTGGCACTGGGTCTGGAAATGGAACAGGCTTAATAAAAAAATGATTTTTTGAATTATCTGAGTTTCCGCAAGGATTAATCATCATCTGGTCGAGCCCGATTGTCTTTTGGTTGAACGTAATTGTTTCGCCATCTTGTGCAACGATACGCAACGGCTGTTGAGAATTGTTCATTAGAAAAATAGCATCTTGAAAAGTCGCGTTTTCTCCTAATACCTTTTTTTGTTCAGGCGATGGTGCAAACGCGATTTTTCCAATCCGTGTTTCATTAGAATTCTCGCCCTTGGCAACCAGAAACCCATCTTCTTCCTCATAGATTAATCCCTCAGGCAGTTGATTACTATAATAGTCAACAAGTGGTCTGGGAATAGAAATACCAGAATCATTATGAAAAACATTGTCAAAATCAACAAACATCAAAAATCACCCCTGGAGTCTTCCCACACAATTATCTTTCTTATCAACTTTTGTTTTTTAAAATTATCAATTTGGAAGCCATTAATTGATTCAATTAACGAATCTAGATCGGAAGCTTGCTTTACAATAATATACTTTATATCCGAGTATTCAAAGTTAAGTGAAATTGCTGAATTTCCACTCATTGAGTTACTCCAGCTAATTAAAGCCGACGGATGAGATAGTCCGTTGTTGATAAAAACTTGTTGATACCCTTCTGCTGTTACCTTTGGAATAAAGCGCCACTCGCTCTCATCAGTAAAGCACTTTTCCTTTTCTAACACCGTATCGTTTTCTTCTTTTTTTGCCAACCCTGAATATGGCTTTGAATACATCAAATGATGGAGCAAATAGTTCTTTGCCTCGCTTTCAAACGTTGTTTGATCATCCGTGCGAAGACTAATTGCAGAAGAGAATGTTGAAGAGAGATCTTTGGCCAAAGCAGACTCTGCATTAATGTAATGAACCGGTTGTATTCCTGTTTTTATTCCCCAAGCCTTCGGGAAGGCTATCCCATAATAACCATACCACTCCAAGTGCTCACTGATTTTATGTAAATTGATATCACAGAAACACTTCATTGGTATCGTTATCGATTGCAGATTCTCAATCTTCAAATACTCAACATTTTCGGTGTTATACCTCGGGGATAGCATTTTATTCTTTAACGCATCAATAAGGTATTCGAGCTTCTTCGAAAAATTAAAAAGAGTATCCGCCTGCGTAGTAGAGGGAATATGATCATTCTCTACTTTTGGGTTAACTTTGCCAAGATTAATAGAAGTACTGTGATTTTCCATATATTACCTCAAAAGCTCTCCGGCACCAACGCCAGCTTGTTGATTGACTCATGCGCTCTGGCGAGGGAGTCATAAACCGCAAGAACGTCCTCCGAATCCCAGGTGCGGAGGGATTTCTCATCTATAACGCCGGCACTTTCACGGATGATCTTTGCAAGCTGCGCTTCATCCGCCACGGCAACAACCGCTTGCACAGCGGCATTACTCTGCGCTTTTTTGAGATTCAGAATCAGGCTGTCAATGGAGCCCTTGGATTGCACCTCGAACACATAGATTGCCTTACCCATGTTGCCGATCTTCGCTTCCCAAACGGCATCAACCACCGCGCCGGTGGTGATCTTCACCTCTGAGCGGCTTTCAAACCCAAGCAGTTCGCCGATTGCAACCAGCTTTTCCTTGATCTCATCGTGCAAAGACTTGGAATCGCTGGCCGTTTTGGGCGTCACCGGCACAGGAGCCTGATTACCGGGCTCCTTCTTTTCGGCCAACGGCAGCACTTCGTCCCACAAGAAGTAGTCAACTGCCAGCAGATCGTAATCCTCAGCGCCGGCAGATTTGAGCGCTGAGGAGATCTCTTTTGCTATTGCACACACCTCGGCGTACTTCTTGCCTGTGTACTGATAGTTATACTTCGGCATGTCCGGAATGTCGAGATAGGTATAGCAAAGAATCGTCGTCCGGTTAAAGATGACGTATTCCTTCGGGTTGATATAGGTGAGCAATTCGCTGACTGTGGCAGGGCCGATGCCTTTTACGGATTTCAAGAATCCGTCCCAGCGTTTCTCAATGGGCGCAGTACCATACAGCAGGTCGGCCAGTTGCTTTTTGAGCGGATCAAAGCCGTTGTCGTCAATCAGCTGATCAGCGACATACTTCTTGTTGCCCCACATGATCATGGACCAAAGCTTGCTTATGTACTCAAAGAAATCATCTTCGGTCATTGCCAACAGCTTGTCCTTGGTAAACGACTGGTAGTAGGCTTTCCTTTCATTGCGTTCCGCCCAGTTCTCGTCGTAATAAGCGGCGTTGGCTTTCTTGTTTTTGACAAAGGTTGATATAGCGGATTGGAGTTTTTTACTATTCATATACTACCTCCGATAATACAACACGCTTAATCTGAGCTTATTCCAAAGAATTGCCTTATCTTAAGCAAAAGTTGTGGTCTCAATTCAGCTCTTGTCATAAACCTCAGTTGATCATGCATAGAGATGTTGGATCCGATCTCTTTTTTTGAATCAACCCCGTCTCGTGATTGATAAATCAGCAGTACCTTTTTCCCAATGCCTTGCGCATATCCAATTTCATGATGGACATTCTTATTTCCATAAGATAAATCTGCAATCACGAGAGAGGATTCTCTAATACCATCAATAATACGGTGGTATATTTCATCTGAATACCCATCCTCATGGTCATCAACTCTGATAATCTTTAGATCAAAATTGTTTTCCCGCTTTAATATGTCTCTTATATCTTTAATTGCTTGATATGTATCTTCCGTCTCAACTCCAAATTTCATGGAGATAAAGACAGTTTTTGGGGAGTTTTCATACACTTTGTCGTAAATACTGATCAGGTCGTGCATGTGAATATTCGGTGCATCTGCAATGCAGTTTTCTTTTATCCAACAAATAAACCTGTGGTACTTGTTTTGATCAGTTAGTTTGTAGAAGGAGAGGGCACCGATAACGGCGATATTTTGTGGCAAACTGTGTAATTGAGCATCCCTCAACGCATGGTCAATTTCTGGTAATTGCCCTGAAAACTTTTCAAGTGAACATTCGTCTTCAGGTAGGTAACCGCTCTTTATCAATGAATCGAATACTTCCACGAGGAAAGTATACTTATCCTGTTGAATTAGCATGTTGATAAAAGGGTAATCCGAAAAGTTGATTTTTTTTGCAGTAACTCTCGCCAGATAATACGCCCATCCAAATGAAGGATCTGTTTTTAGCACGTCATTTGAGAAGGCGTTTTCACTGGTTAGTATTACTTTTAAGTTTTCTTCAAGTTTAAGTGGGATTTGTTTCGAGTTTATATTGTGGAAAATGGCACGCGAGTATTGACTCTCCTCGTCTGTGTTACGACACAAAACCAAGCAAAATGGAACCTTGAAACTATTTACTACTTCATCCGCTGCACTTAATCTATGATTACCATCAACCCTATTCAACTGAACACTTGACTCATCGAATGTGAAATGTGCGACCCTATTTTTATCTCCTGCTTCATGATTAAAGATAGAGATGTTGATGTTCCCGAGATTTTCTTTCCATGAACCGAATGTGCGAACAGTTTCAAAGAATCGTTCGATTTCAGCATAGTTTTGATTTGATAGAAGGGAAACTGAAAGAACAACTTCGGGAAAGAAACGGTATAATCCTTTGTTTAGGAATTTGGCCATTTCACCTTTATGCTCTTCAATGAGAGACCTTTGAACATCGGGGTTCTCTTTTGAAATTCTTGCAAGAGTTTTATAATCGGCAAATCCACGAAGGCACAGGAATCCCCCCATTGAATACTCTAATATTCCACTTAACTTAACCACAGTATTTCCCTCTTTTATTCTTTAATCTTGGAATACTTTACTGCATCGTCAATTGCGTACATAAGCATACTGGCGGTTGCAAGGCGACGATAGGCTTCTTCAGCAGATAATATTTCATTATTTGAGTGAGCCTTAGGATTTCGGAGAGCTGACATGGCTCCAGCGAGCATTTGCATATACCCCTTTTGCTTGTTAAATCCGGTTTCTGTGCTTCGATCACAGAATTCAACAAGCGGATTGTTAGTCGAGAAAACAGTAGTCATAGCTGCGTCCCCGTCTGGCGCCTTGCTTCCTGGATTCACAATTGAAAACAAGTTTTTTACACGCGCATTGATCTCAATAAAGGCATCCTCTGCCGCATTTGCAAAATGACCGTCCTCATATAGCTTCTTTGAAGACTTCTGAATTAGCGGATGTATGTAGACCCAAAGATCAACATTTGCTTGTCCCTCGGCAGATGGTTCTTGTCCTTTGGCTGAAAGGTAATCCAGGCCAAAGAGAATTTCCCCGATAGCGTATGGATTGATGAAGGTTTGCCCGAATTGGTTAGCGGCGAAAAGGATATCCTTTGTTGCGAGCAGCTGCTGGGCAATCTGAGGATCATCTTCTTTACACGCATTCGCGATTGTGATGATGCTCTCACGAATACCGGCGACATCAACAGCAGAAAACTGCATACTGAGCACATTAGGAGTACCTGCAATCTGTCGGAGCCGTCCCGAGAGCTGAGTAATCTGCATATTCTTGAATAAGGAATTCATTATCTATTCTCCCAACAACTCTTTCTCAAACTGCGCTTTGGCCTCTGCCCATTCCTTGATAGCCTGCTTACGGAGGTTATTAGCCTGACTGCGCCGCTGCATCAATTCGACTGCAATCTGATCCTGCACGTCCTTGGGAGGAAGCGGGATCTTAACTTTCTTCAGCGTGTCCGTGTTTACACCGGCTTGATTGTTGAAGTTCGTACAAAGCAGCTTCCAGTAACCAATATTGAGAAGCACATTGAAGAACGCAGCCACATAATACGGGTTAACGCCTTCCTTAACGGTAATTCTTGTCATGTGATTTGACGCAGCGCATAGAACATCGCTATCAAACACGGTTGTTTTTCCAACGAGGTCCGGAGAATTTGTATTATTGAAGATAACCTCGTTTTTGCGACAATAGTCTTCCGGTTTTAATCTGCTCTTAGGCACGTATTTCTTCGTTTCAAATGATAACTCACCCTCGGGCGTAATGCTGAACGGGCGGAGATGTGCTACCCGTTGATCATCAGGCAAATCATCTGCTTGGTCTTGCTTTCCAGCTGCGAATCCGGAAACGATCTGATCGCTTATCTCATCAATGGTCGCTGAAGGATACATGCAGTTTTCTATCTGCCTTCTAAAGCCAGAAAACTCCGGAGAATAATAATCTGCATCAAGCCGTACTTCCAGTTCTTTAAATTCCATCGCATATATAAATGATTCGTTTTTTTCAAATGCGAGTCCTATTCTCTGAAGAACATGCTGATTTCTGCCAAGCAAAAGTTCTGTTGCCTCTCTCAGTTTCGAACGGTAGTTTTTTAGTGCTTCCTTCATGAATATGCTGAGCTTTTTTTGCGTTGAGATCGGCGGGACCGGAATATCTAAGCTTAAAAACTCACTTGTATTAACGCTCTGAACTGTTGTGCTATGCTTAACACATAAGCTCAAAATCTTTTTTTCAAATACTTTCAAATAAAAGCCTAGGTAATCGGGTAAGACTGAATCATTAGGAATGAGAACCTTAATGTCCTGATTGATTGTTACCTCAACTTTGTTGATGGCAACTGGCAACGTGTGTTTTAGTATTCCGCTCCTTACGACTACAAGCACCGAATCAGGAATAACCCTTTGAGTTGCAGAATCATCTATAGCCTTCTCAGTAATGTGATCCTCTGAATCATAGATGTAAAAGGATTTGAAGTCTTTTGGAGAAACCCATGGAATGGTTCCTCCCCAATATGAATTATCCTCGTTACCTTTCTTGCTAGGTGTCCCGCCACTGTATGTGCTTACTATTTGTCCTAACTTTTCAGACGGATATAAGTATACAGAATCATAGATAATGCTGCTATATGTACCCAACACATCAGCGCGCTTTCTTTCAAGGTTCCCCCGTTTGACAGCGAAGACGCAAAGGTCATTCGCATCGGGGGTCATGCGAAAAAAGGTGTTGCGTCCTTTTGAAACTCCTCATATTTTTCTATGATCTCGTCAAACTGGGAGTCCGTCTTGCGGCCCGTAGCGTCGTATCCAATCAGTTCGGGAGCCGCCATAAATATTGCCTCGTCGGGATCAGCTTTTTCATTTGCCTTTCTCTTGCGGACAAAGATCAAAGAAGCTTTAACTCCCGCGCCGAAATGCGCAAAGGCGCATTGAGGCAAGCTCACAACCGCAAGCAGCTGGAACTTTTCCAAAATGAAGTCTCGAACATATTGAGAAGAACTGTTTGTCAACACACCGTCCGGTAATACGATAGCGGCTTTGCCGGTGCCCGGCTTCAGAAAATCCCATATACGCTCAATAAAAAGAATTTCAGAACTCTGATTTTTGCGCGGCTTTGCTTTTCCTTTTGCATCATAAGTATTGCCGAGTTCATAATTTGAAAGGTAAGGCTTTTCTGCAAGATTGATCGTAGATCCAAACGGCGGATTAGTCAGAATCAGATCGAATTTGCCTTCTTCAAAGCTGCGATTGTGCTCGTGCATCTTTTCAATGCTGTCAAGGGCATCAAAACTGATGACGTTGGTGTGCCCGTCATCATGTACAATCATATTCATTTTGGCAACACGGGCAATTTCGTCATTGATTTCAATGCCGTAGAGATGTTTGGATGCAAAATCATGCCAGTAGTTGAAATACTCAATGGTACCGGCGTCATAATAATCTCCGGCTTGTGAACGCATATAATCGAGCGCATGCAGCAAGAATCCTCCGGAACCGCATGCAGGATCAAGCACGTCCCAATCATGCTCCGGTTTCATCATTTTTACGGCAAATTCAATTATCGGACGCGGTGTGAAGTACTGACCGAAATCGCCCTTGAAGAAGCCGTCCATAAACTGCTCAAACGCAACGCCTTTCACGTCCAGATCGGTTTTGCTGAGGTTGATTGCTTCAAGGTGAGATACGACCGTGCGCAAAACGCGGTCGTCAACCTTTATCGAATCCGTAAACACCTCCGGATCTTTAGCTTTTTGCTCATCATAAAGTGCATTGATGCGTTCGGCAAGTTTTGAGGAAGGCTCGTGCGTTTTAATCTGGAATTGATAAGGTTCGCCTTTTTTGCGCGGTTTTTGTTCATCGCTGATTTTAACGAATATCAGTTTGCAGAGTTCGCCAAACGCAGTAGGAGGGGAAAGACGACCACCGCCCCAAAGAGTGTTATGGCATTTTTTAATGGCAGCGATCAGATCTTCTCTTGCTACTGCATGAATGTCAGGAGCCGCTTTCTGCTTCCCGTCAGCGTCTTTATAGACGCCACCCTTATAAAAACGAAACTCTTGGGGCTTGCCATAGGATTTCGGCAAGTCTGCAATGATGTTGGTCTCACGCTCAAAAATACCGGTATTATCATCTGAAAAGTCGAGAACACGGCGAGTAGCGCCAGCGATGATTACAACATATTTTGCACGTAGTTTCACCCATGTTGCGTTGCCGACGCCTTGCTCGATTGCCTGCAAAAACTCCGCATCGGTAACGCCATCACGTTTACATTCCACAACTGCATAAGGCTTTTTGCATTCATCGTCGGAAAAAATTACAATATCCGCCCGGTCCGTCGGTACACGATCCGGAATTGTCACTTCAACTTTAATGCGGTTTGCGGGATAATCGTATTCGTAGATCAATTCTGCACAAAATTCAGCACGAACCTTTTCTTCTGGATCATTATAACTCTCGGTGTGGTTATCCGATGTAACGTAAATGATCTTCTGTTTATTATCTGGGCCGGTGATAATCGCATATCCGTCTTTTATGGCTCTTTCAAGATAACTCATGAATATATCCTCCAATATTTTGTAACTACAAAACGCATTTTTCCACGTTACAAATTTAGTCTACGACTTCTGTAGAGATTCTCTTTAAGAAATCTTATTAGTTTATTTCGCTTACCAGCTTTATATCGCGTTTTAATAATATCAGAATTCGGCTTCTCCTTGAAAAACTCATTCTTCGTTTTCACAACTGCAAATACGCTTGATCACTTCATAAATCCAGGCCGTTGCGTGTTGCGCTTCCTTCAGCATGGCCTTGCGTTCAGCGGCGGTTGTTTGTAATCTGATAATCTCAATCACTTCATCTGTAATATTGTCTTTGCCAAGCGATTTTGCAGCTTGAATGACCAAGGCGTCTTTATAAGAGAATTCAAATAATGAGAACAGTTTTTCCAACGGGAATATGCCTTCCGGACAGAGAGGGGAAATGCTTATAATATATCAATTTATTATACCAAAAAACCTCCCTTTTTTCAACACTTTTTGATAATCTGTTGAGTTCCATTGGAATATTGGTTAAATCAATCATGCGACCAGAAGGAAACTGTTGCACAATCGCCTCTGAATAAAACCTGATGAAGTTGTTGCTCTTTTGTGTAATAATCGAACAAATCTTGCAATCTTCTCTGCTAAAGTCCCATTTATCGGTCAGTAATATTTGCCAAATCGCCGCTTTTCCTGTATAATAAAAGTGTAATACAGATCGTGAGGTGATACACATGGCAAAAGAATTTGACGTTGGCTTTTTGGGCTTGCACGGATCCATTGACGAAGAGACTGCGAAAGCAATCTTCCGCGGCGATTTTGACATTACAGCACAGGCTCCGGATACCAAGCGCTTTTCCGAACAAGATAAGCGTGTCTTTGAGATTGCCAAAAAAGTACTCATTAACCGTTGGAATGAAGAAATGCGTCATCAGGGAATTACTGCAAAGCCCTCCGACTTTTCCAAAGATCACCCGCCGACACTCCTGAGAAACAAGAATGCTGAAGTCCTCGCGGCGCTGTCAACGGAGATACGTCCGGATCTGCTGAAAACTGTTGACAGCATTTTTTCCGATGATGATGAAGAAAACAATGACGATTCTGTTGTGACGGACGAGGATTTGTTTGGAGAATTGACAGACCAAGTGCTCACAAATTACGCAGAAGCCATCGTTTCCAGCATTTCAGAAGCGCTGGATGATTTTGCCAAAGAAAAAGGCATCGATGCCGAAAGCCTGACGGAAGAGGACATCGCGACGGCCCTGGGTCACTGGGCAGACGAAATCATCGGCAAGGAAATTGAAATCCTTACAACCGGACAGCAGGCAAAAGAACTGTTTCTGCTGTCCCGGGACATCCCGCAGGAATCGGATTTTTCCGGCAAAAAGGAAAACCATTCGCGTTCCGACGCCTATCGCAAGCTGTATCATACGCGGTCTAAAATCTCCATGTGTCTGTTTTCTGACTTTTTGGAAGACAAAGCTGCCCGTGAGGAGGCAATCTATTCAGCCTCCCCGGAAGAGCTGGCGGAAGCAAGCGCGTATGTTGACGGCTTTTATGGCTTGCTCTCCGATTCAGACCGGAGAATTCTGGACCTGCTGTTGGGCGGAAAAACACAGTCGGAAATTGCCGCTGAAATGGGAATCAGCCAGTCCAAGGTGTCAAAACGCAGAAAGTATTTGCAGGAGATTCTGTTGGAGTACGACCCTGATGTCAAAAAGACTTTGCATCTTTTCAAAAATAATTCTCAAAAAATGGAATAATCTACCGCCATAAGTGTCGGTATACTTATGGCGGGAGAAAAAATAAACCTATCAAAACCGGAAACAATAATTTGAGAAGTTGTTGACAAATGGGGATATATCCCCTATAATAGAATTGAAAACACAGGAGGTTACAACTATGCCGACAATCTGTCATTTTTACGGAATCATCATCGTCATGTACTTGCGCAACAAGGAACATAACCCGCCGCACATCCATGCGATCACGCAGGATTTTGACGCACCGTTCCTGATTGAAACAGGCGAAATCATGGAGGGCGAATTCCCACCGAAGGCAAAAACGATGGTCAAAGAGTTCATCATGAAGTACCAAAAGGAACTGCTGGAAATGTGGGAAACCGAAAAGTATCAGAAGCTGCCCCCGATCAACTAATCAAAACAGCAATATCCATAGGAGGTGATAGCTGTGTTTCACAAGGCAATTGATTTGCACTTCAAAGAGGGAACCGTGATGGAAGTCACGTTCCAGGACGGCGTTGTAAAAAGATATGACATGCAGGTGTTGTTTCCGAAGTACCCGCAGCTGGAAGCACTGCGCGACCGGGCGCTTTTCACCTCCGGCAAGTTAATGGGTGCCTACGGTATCTATTGGAATGATGATCTTGACATCGAAGCAGAAACGATCTATGAAGATGGCGAAACCGTCCGGCAGAAATTGATCCCCATGCACCTGTCTTCTGCCCTTGCGGTTGCAACAGCACGCGCCAAAGCAGGCATCTCACAAAAGCAGCTGGCTGCCAAAGCAAATATGGATCAATCGGATCTTTCCAAAATTGAACGTGGCATAGCCAATCCATCCGTTTCCACGCTGGAACGTATCGCCAATGCGTTGGGCGGAACGCTGTCTATCAATATTGTTACCTGATTCAAAAATATTTTCAAAAAATGGAATAATTTACCGCCATAAGTGTCGGTATACTTATGGTGGAAGAAAGGCGCTCTTTTACGGGCGTCTTTTTTTGTTGCAATAAAAAATCAGCCGAAAGGCAGAAAGGAGGATTCTCATAAATGTGTCAAACCGTAAAGCCCGTTGCCTGAATCTTTGTCTCACAGTGTAAGAACCTCACGAAATTGTAACCAAATCAAGATTTGGACAATTTCGGAGAACCTTGTTACACGAGACGATGTCTCATGTAATAACGAGCAGGGAAACCCGATATGGGTTTCCGACCACAGGGGCACATCCCCTGTAACCCCTTTGACGGAAAGGAAGTGAAAAATTGTCAAAGGAAAAAGGAATCTATTTCCATGTCTCCGAAAAGGAGAAAACCAAGATTGCAGCCAATGCAAAAAAGTGCGGCCTGAAGCAAAGTGAATATCTACGGCAGCGAGCGCTGGGCTATGAACCGAAACCGGTTCTGCCCGGCGTTTTTTATGCCTTCATTGATCGGTTGGACAAGCTGATTGACAAGGACATTTCGCCAAAGGTCACAGCCGAAGCGCTGCGGCTGCTACGGGAGATCAGCGATGTGCTGATCAAACCGCGCAAGGAGGTGGTACAGAAATGGCAACCACCGGACTCTGGCCCATCAAAGGCAGTCTGAAAACGGTGATCGATTATGCGGATAATCCGGACAAGACCACGCTGGAAAAGTATGTGGACAGCGATTTGTATGCTGCCTTACGGTATACGGAAAACGACAACAAAACCGATCAGAAAATCTTCGTCACCGGCATCAACTGTTCCAAGTACGCCGCCTATGAACAGATGATGGCAACCAAACGGCGGTTCGGGAAACTCGGCGGCAATGTCTGCTACCACGGCTACCAAAGTTTCAAAGCCGGTGAGGTCTCGCCGGAACTATGCCATCAGATCGGCGTTGAAACAGCACGGCGTATGTGGGGCGACCAGTATGAGGTGATTGTAACCTCGCATTTGAACACGGAAAACCTTCACAATCATTTTGTGCTGAATAGTTTGTCGTTCAAAACCGGCAAAAAGTACAGCAACAAGATCAGCGAACACATCCGACTTCGTGAGGTCTCAGATGAAATCTGCCGGGAACATCATCTGTCCGTATTGGAAAACGCACCGTTCTATAGCGGCGACAAGGCCGCCTACTGGCCGCACAGGGAAGGCAAACTAACCCGCCGAGATCTGGTCAAGGCAGACGCGCAGCGGGCACTGGATGTTTCACTGAACTACCCGCAGTTCTTTATGAATCTGCGGCGGTTGGGTTATGAGATCGATGAACGGCGGTTATCTGTGAAAGCGCCGGATTGGGAACGTAACATTCGGCTGTCGGGTGTTGGGTTGACACGCGAAGTGATTGAAGCGTCGTTCCAACAACACCGCATTTCAGATACCTGGTACGTCTTTTACAGAGCTCATATCATTCCAGAACCAAAGCAAAAGCCGCTGGAAGCCATTCTCAAAGAAATGGAACAGGATCTCTATCGCGGTAGGAGTGGCGTTGAGGTTGCGCTGATCTCAGTGTTCCTGATCCTGGCGATGCTGTTACAGGCAGCCATTGAAAACGCGCGGTACACGCCGCTTTCACCGACTATGCGACTGGAAATGCAGTATGTCAAGCAGTATGTGGCGGATCATCGGTTTCTGAAAGACAACAACATTCAGACAACGGATGAACTGAAAAACCGTATCTTGCAGACGCAGGCGGAGATTCAGAAGCAGGAAGCCGAACGGCAGCACATCCGCAACCAAATCCGTAGAGCTGAACCCGGGGCAAAGGCTGCGCTGAAAGAAGAGGCGAAAGCCGTAACCAAGAAGCTGAACCCCTTGCGGGGACAGCTGAAAAATTTCCAGCGGATCTTGGACAAATCCGACTATGTCTATACGATGCTGGAAACCGAACGCAGGCTCGAGCGTCAAATCGGGCGAAACAGAAACTATGAAAGGTAGTCAATATGAATCAATTCTATTTAAAACTGAAAGAAGAAAAGGAGGCCAATCAATGACAAGAAAACTAAAAGAAGATTTACGAACCCCGGATGAGATTCGGGCAGACGTGCCGCCGGAGCACGCAGCGGCACGGGCGCCGGAGCTTCATGTATTTATTGAAAGCGAAGTGCTGCGGCAACTCAAGGCAGAGCATCATCCCATCAACATATCCGTGGATATGATCCTGTCGTTTGCCGACAATCCGTATCAGGTGCTTGACAACGAAGAAATGGACGAGCTTGTGCAAAGCATAAAAGAACGCGGGATTCTCACGCCTTTGATTGTAATGCCGAAGCAGAACGACGCACACGTTTTTGAACTCATCAGCGGCCACCGGCGGCTGTATGCCGCGCAGAAAGCGGGGCTGGAAACGGTGCCAGCCATCGTTTGCAATGTCAGCCGTGACGAAGCCGCCATCATGGTTGTGGACAGCAACCTGCACCGGGAACATATTCTGCCCAGCGAGAAGGCAAAGGCGTATAAGCTGCGGCTGGACGCAATGAAGCACCAAGGTCAGCGAACGGATTTGACTTCTGCTCAAGTTGAGCAGAAGTTGTCTGTTGAGCAGTTGGCAGAGGTAGCAAACGAAAGCCGCGCACAGATTCAGCGCTATATTCGGCTGAACAACCTGATTCCGGAACTGCAATCCCTGGTTGACGAAAACAGGATTGCTCTGACGCCTGCCGTCGAACTGTCCTATCTCACAGAAGACGAGCAGAACAACCTGTTGGAAACCATCGAAAGCGAAGACTGCACACCGTCGCTTTCTCAGGCGCAGCAGATGCGCAAGTTGTCCGCGCAGGGACAGCTCGACATGGATGCAGTTTTTCAGACGATGACGAAGCCAAAAGCCAACCAAAAGCCCAAGGTCAGCATTTCGATGGAGCAGCTCAGCCCGTTCTTTTCACCGGACGTCACGCCGAAAGCGGTCATCGAGTATATTCTAAAGCTTTTGGACGAAGACCGCAAGCGTAAGGCACGCCGGCGTGACCGGGAAGAGAGGTGATCGCATGGCAGACCAAAACATCATCACAGCAGAAAAGCAAAAAATCGCATTTAACAATGCGGTGACATTTCTTGCGGAAATGTATCGGAAATACGGCGACTTGATCGTTCCTCTAACGGATGAAGAAGTTTTTGCATATTTGCGAGAACTGCAAAAGAAATCCGCATAACCCAAATTAGCGGAGCAGTCGGTTTCGGCTGCTCCGCACATTCGCAAACGGAGATAAGAATTGATAAAATACAAACATCAGAACGAAAGGATATGTGAAGTTATGAAAAAAGTCAACTGTTATATCTATACCCGCGTCTCCACTGCCATGCAGGTGGACGGCTACAGCCTGGATGCGCAGCGGGAAAAGCTGCGTAAATATGCGGATTTTCAGGAAATGCACATTGCCGGCGAATATTCCGACGAGGGAAAATCCGGCAAGAATATTGCCAACAGACCGCAATTTCAGCAAATGCTTCAAGACATTGAAACTGGCAAGGACGACGTTTCCTTTGTGCTCGTTTTCAAGCTCTCCCGTTTCGGAAGAAACGCCGCTGACGTGCTCAGTTCGCTGCAGTTTATGCAGGATTTTGGCGTGAATCTTATTTGTGTGGAAGACAGCATCGATTCCTCACGTGACAGCGGGAAGTTGATGATTTCCGTGCTCTCCGCTGTTGCAGAAATCGAACGCGAAAACATTTTGGTACAAACCATGGCCGGACGCAAGCAGAAAGCCAAAGAAGGTAAGTGGAACGGAGGCTTTGCGCCTTACGGGTATTACCTGGAAAAGGGCGAGCTGAAAATTGCTGAGGACGAAGCCGAAGTAATTCGTGTCATCTTCGATCAGTATGTTCACACAACGATGGGTGTCCATGCGCTGGCCAAATACTTGAATCAAAGCGGATATATCAAGAAGCAACGACAGAATGGTACGTTGAATATGTTTTCGGCAAGCTTTGTGAAATTTGTTCTTGATAACCCGATCTATTGCGGCAGAGTCGCTTTCGGGCGCAGGAAAACCGAGAAAATCAACGGCGAACGGAACCAGTATCATATTGTGAAGCAGACCGACTACCCGGTCTATGACGGTATTCATGAAGCGATTGTTTCAAAAGAATTGTGGCAGCTCGCACAGGAAAAACGCAAAGAGAACAGTGGCAAGTGGGAGAAAAAATACAATTTAGATCATGAGCATCTGTTATCCGGTATTTTGTGTTGCCCGGTCTGCGGCGCAAAGATGTATGGCAATGTAAATCGTAAAAAGAAACCGGACGGCACCATCTACAAAGACCATTTCTACTATGCCTGTAAGCATCGCATGAAAGTGGATGGACACCGCTGCGATTACCATCGCCAATGGAATCAGGATGTGATCAACGCAGCGGTAGAAGAGGTCATCCACAAAGCAGTCAATCAACCACAGTTTGAGACAGCTGTTAAGGAGCGATTCAATTCCGAGGTCGATACCAATGAACTGGAAAACAAGCTGGCTGATCTGAAAAAACAGCTTCGTCAACAAACGGGAGCAAAGGACAGGTTGTCTCTCCAGGCGGATCAGTTGGATGTTTCGGATCGGCATTATGAACGGAAGTATCGGGATATTGAAAAGCGGATGAATGCTTTTTATGATGAGATTGAACGCATTGAAGAAGAAATTGAATCTGTCCAGCACCAGATAACCGTCATTCGGGAACAAAAAATAACTGCCGAGAACATCTATGAATTCTTGTATTTGTATGATATAATATATCAGAAAATGACCGATGCCGAAAAGAAACGGTTTCTGAACAGCTTCTTGGAAAGCGTAGAGATCTTTCCGGAAAAGCAGCCGGACGGCAAGATTTTGAAAAGTATCAGTTTTCGCTTCCCCATCATTTACGATGGGGAAAGCGTGACGAAAATCAGGTGGGACAAGAAAAGTCAGGTCGAGACAGTAGTATTGATGTCACGGGTTCAGGATTGACCGCCGAAAAAGCACTTGATTTATGGGCTTTTCGGAGATTTGACCGTCGGCGGAGAAGCGCGAAATTGATCGCAAAAATTACTTCGTGGAAACATATCAATAGAAATGTGCGGAGGGTTGAGTTGCCGATTTAGATGTCAGAGGGTTGAGGCTTCGGTTTGGATGTTTTTGTGATAGGGTTGAAGCTGTGATTTAGATGTCAGATCATCCCATAAGACGGAAACTGTACAAGACATCTAAATACGCTGACATAGAAATTTAGCAAATTTGCCCACTTGAATTTTTGAGGTTTTTCGACTATAATATATATACAACGTGTGGCGTTTCAACTGCGTAAATCCGGTTGGAAATCCGCACGTTTTATTTTGTCACGAAGAGGAGGTAAAGCGAAATGAAACGAGTGAAAGCCGCTTGTATCTGTCAGACACTCCACTTTATGTTAAAGGATGATCTTGGACACGATTACGCAGTAAAGCTGGTCAAGGAAGAGGTTGAGAAATACAAAGCCTCTCTCGACAAGAACCGGACAAAGTATAAAATCGTCAGCGAGGAAACGCAGTCAGATGGTTCTGTCATGATCAAAATCATTAAGCAGTACAACACAAGTCCCGTTGGCGATTATCTGGACTAAATAAGAATATCGTTACGACACAGTATAGCGTGTAGCCATTGGCGTAAATCCGGCTGATGGTTACACGCTATTTATTTGAAAGGATGTGATTCCGGTGGAACAGGAAACAAATCCGTTTTTAGGGGAAGAGCATATTGGTAATTTGATGCGGAAATATGCGATTCCCTGTATCATCTCGCTTCTGGTCGGCGCACTCTACAATATTGTCGATCAGATTTTTATCGCAAACGCATCGTACCTCGGCTCATACGGTAACGCTGCCAATACGGTTGTTTTTCCTCTTACGGTCATTGCTTTGGCTATTGCAGTAATGATTGGAGATGGCTGCTGCGCCTTCGTCAGTCTGAGCCTTGGAAGAAAGCAGCCTGAAACTGCTAAGAAAAGTGTCGGCAATTCCATCATCATGGTGATTGTTAGCGGATTGTTGCTTTGTGCGGTGTATCTGATTTTCAGTAATCAGATCATTGCTATGTTCGGAGGAACTGTTAATGCAGAGACATTTAGACATTCCAAGGAATACTTCTTCTACATTACGCTTGGCATACCATTTTATATGTTCGGTCAGGCACTGAATCCTATCATCAGAGCGAACGGGAGTCCTAAATTTGCAATGGCATCCACGCTTGCCGGTGCTGTGCTCAATATCATTCTGGACCCTGTTTTTATCTTTGTTTTTAAGTGGGGCATGATGGGTGCTGCCGTAGCGACTGTTCTCGGGCAGGTTGTAACTGCTGTTCTTGCAATCTGGTATATCGTTCATATGAAGTTGGTGAAGCCTGCGAAAACGGACTTCAAGATGGATGGAGGTATTTGCCGCAAGACGCTTGTCCTTGGTATCACCAGTTTCCTGTCACAGATATCTTTGGTTGCGGCAATGGCGGCGATCAATAATATGATCAGGAAATATGGTGCGCTTGATCCGGTTTTCGGGCAGGAACAATATGCACAGATTCCTATGGCGGTGGTCGGTATCGTTATGAAGTTTTTCCAGATCGTTATTTCCATCGTTGTTGGTATGGCTGCCGGATGCATTCCTGTTGTTGGATTTAATATGGGAGCCGGGAAGAAAGATCGTGTTAAAGAGCTTTTCACAAAGCTGCTTGTCGCAGAAACTACCGTCGGTCTTATAGCACTTCTCATTGTAGAATTGTTCCCACAACAGCTGATTAACATTTTTGGTGCAGCAAATGAAAGTGCGTACTATACGGACTTTGCGATTAAGGCGTTCCGCATTTATCTGTGCATGATGATCTTCGCTTGCGTAAACAAGGCTTGCTTTATTTTCCTTCAGGCGATGGGAAAAGCCGTGGAATCCACTGTACTGTCTATGGTTCGTGAGATTGTTTTCGGTGTAGGGTTGGCATTACTGCTGCCGCTTTTCTTTGGACTTGACGGAGTTTTATATTCTATGCCGTTGTCAGACATTCTGACATTTGTGATTGCAATCTTTTTGATCATAAAGACATACAGGCAATTGCATCAGGAGGAGGTAAAACATGCTTAACAGAGTAATTACTATCAGCTTGATTTATCTAAGTATAATGAAAAAAGCGCCGCCGGAACGCTCCGGCGGTCACTTTTTATTTCGCTTCGGTTGTTTCGTCTGTTGCCGCAACCTCCACACAAAAGCCCTTGCGGCCGCAATGGGTGCAGGTCAGCTTGCGGGTGCGCGGCGTGTGCCGTGCCCAGAACATCTCTTTGAATGAGGGCTTGAACACCGTGTGGCATTGCGGGCAAAGATAGGCGACGCTCTTGTAATAGTAGCGCGAGATCAGGATGCCCCAGGGCACCGCAATCACAACATAGAGCGCAAACACCCACCAAAGGCCTTTCAAAACCCACAGCAGGATGCCGGCAAGCTCCAAAAGTGTGACAGGCAGACCTGTGAACAGCATGGTCAAACGGACTTTTTTCAGCTTTTTCTGGTTGTTCATCGTGTAGGCTATGTCGCCGATGGATTCCAGGGAGATCCTGTCTTCGCTTTTCAGCTCCCGCCGCAGCGTTTCCAGCTTTTCCAGCTTTTCCGTTTTTGCGCCGATCTCCTCTTTCAGCACCTGCTCCTGCTGCTGCAGCAAAAGCGTGATTACATTGCCGGAGCCGTCCTGCGCGAGCATCTGACCGATCACGTCGAGCGGCAGATCGAGTTCGCGCAAAAAGCAGATGACGCGCATGCGGCGCAGATCGTCTTCGCTGTAAAGCCGTCTGCCGCCTTCGGAAAGATTCGACGGCACAAGGATGCCGCGGGTGTCATAGTATTGAACCGTGCGCACGGTGACGCCGCAAAGCTTTGCGAGCTCTCCCGTTGTATAGTTCGACATAGCTTTTCACCTCCTTCGCGTCCAGCTTAGCATATGACGCAGCGTCACAAGCAAGCCCTGACGCAGGGGGGTTTTTTAAAAAACGATAATTATTTGCGCAATTCCACATGATCGCCCAAATCAGTGAGCTCGCAGAACACCGGGCGCTCAAACAGCGAAACGTTCGGACGGTGGAAGGTCAGCATCAGCTTTTCGCCGTCGCGGAAGATCATGCCGTGGCCGCCGTCGTCGGTGATGAGCGGTTCCAGATGCTCAAACGGACCTTGAATTTCACCGCTCACGCTGCGCGCCACGCACTGGGCGTAGCGGCCCTCGGGAAAGGTGGACCAGATCATCAGCAGCGTGCCGTCTTTTGTGCGGAACAGGAACGGCCCGTCGGTGACATAGTGCTCGCCCTCCACGGGGGAGGGCATATAATAAGGGTCGGTCGCAAGGAACAGATCGACCGCCTCGCCTGCGGGCGCGGACAGGTCGTCCTTCAGCGGCACATAGCAGACCTTGCCGTTGAGAATCTGCGTGTGCTCGTGACAAAACACAAGATAGGGCTTGCCGTCCTTTGCCACATACAGCGTGCCGTCCAGACACTCCCAGCCGTCGGGCGTCAGCGCGCCGTCGGAATGCGGACGAAACGGCCCTTCCGGACGATCGGCAATCAGCGCATAGGTGCCGCGCAGACCGTTTTCCTGCGTGAAGGTGGCGAACAGAAAGTAGTTGTTTTTATATTTGTGCACCTCCGGCGCCCAGTTGACCTCGCGGTTCAGCCCGTAGCTTGCGGAATCAAAGACGGGCAGGGGATCGCTCCAGGTTTCCAGATCTTTGGAAAGATAGACGTCGAATCCGCCGGTGTTGCGGCCGAAATTTTGGGCGCGGGTGCCGTAGAGGTAATAGGTGCCGTTTTCAACCAGCACAAACGGGTCGCGGATGTTGATGTCGGAAAGCTTCATAAGGTGCTCCTTTCGGTTGATGCGGCGAAATCAAAGTTCCAGCCGTAGTTGTACGGTTTCCTGATCGCCGGTCAAACGGGAACAAAACCCCTTCGGGTTTCTGCCGCATTCCGTAAAACCGGCTTTCAGATAAAGCGCGAGCGCGGCGGCGTTTTCGGAAACAACGGTCAGCTCAAGCTGCGCGTAGCCTGCCTTTTTTGCGCATTCGATGCAGCTGTCCAGCAGGGCGTGTCCGATTCCGTTGTTCCAAAATTCACGCAGAACGCTGACGCCGAACTCCGCGCGGTGACGCACTTTTTCGTTCTTGCCGACCGCTTCAATGCCGCCGAGTCCGACGATTTCGCCGTCCACTTCGGCCACCAGCTCGATTTCGTTGGCGCTTTCGGTTTTTTCCTGCAAATATTGCCCTTCCTCTTCGGCGGTGAAGGTGATCTCGTCAGGGTAGGAGAGCAGATAATCGGTCTGCTCGTGTGTGCGCAAAAATACGTCCAGTGCGGCGGCGCCGTCGGCGTATACGCCGTTTCGAAGGATGCAGGTGCGTCCGTCTTTCAGCCGGACTGTTCTTTGAAACTTCATGCTGCTCACCCTTTTTTCTTTTTCGGCGCGGGAAGCTCCGGTGCCATGCGCGCAACGAGCTCACGCAAAAACGCGCGATCTTCCACGTTGTCCACAAGCAGCATCTCCTTTGCGCCTTCATAGGGCAGCTCCCGTGCCGCATCCGGCAGCATCTCCAGCGCGGACGGGGTGATCTTTATCAAAAAGCGGTCGTCATAAATGCCGCCGAAGACGCGCCCTTGATAATAAAGGATGTATTCTCCCATCATCGCGCGGTGGGAAACGCCGTCGAGCAGAGAGAGCTGCTCGAGAATGAAATCGAGATAACATGCGCTCGAGGCCATGTCAGTCCTCCTTCCAAACGTCCTTTGCCAGCCGGAAGACCGCCCAGCCCTTCGGCCAGCCGGTGTACATCGTTGCATGGGTGATGATGGCGGCAATCTCTTCCTTTGTGACGCCGTGCGCCTTTGCGTTTTGCAGGTGATAGACCAGGGAGGAATCCGTGACGCCGGACGCCATCAGGGAAACAACGGTGACGATGCACTTGGTTTTGACGTCGATCGCCTGCGCGTTCCAGACTTCGCCGAACAGCACATCATCGTTCAAATGCGCAAACATCGGCGCAAATTCGCCGAGCTGGTCGCGCCCCGCGGTCTGTTTGATTTTTTCGCTCATGTTCAGCCCTCCGTTTTGCCGTAATCTTCGTCGCTGACTGCTTCACACCATTCTGTGCTCGTGTTTTCGCCGGGCACTTCCACCGCGATGTGAGAAAACCAACTGTCTTTTTTCGCGCCGTGCCAGTGCTTGACGTTTGCCGGAATGGTGATGACCGTGCCCGCCGTCAGGCTGACCGCGTCTTTGCCCGCTTCCTGATACCAGCCCTCGCCGGCCGTACAGATCAAAAGCTGACCGCCGCCGTTTGCCGCGTGGTGAATATGCCAGTGGTTGCGGCAGCCCGGCTCAAAGGTGACGTTGGCAAGAAAGACCGGACACGCGCCGGGTTCGGTCAGCGGCTTTAAAAAGGAGTGGCCGGTGAAATACTGCGCATAGGCGTCGTTCGGCGCGCCGATGCCGAACGCATCCTGCGAAAGAAAATCGTCTTTGTTCAAAAATTTGCGCATGGGAAAACCTCCTAGGTTGGTAATTAAAGTTCTTCTGTGAAAAAGTCACTGTCGATACGTTTTATCTCATACACGTGTTCACATGACACGCCAACATTATGCTTTATCATCAATCGAGTTAGCATCATTCCATCAACAAGAACAATTTTTGCACCAAGTAAGTTGCCAGCGTACTGGATGGCTCCAGAAGAAAACTTCGCGGTTGTAATAAACAACCCCTTTTGCGCTTGCTTTCCTTGTAAAGCACCTACAAATTTCTGAATTTCTGGTTTTGCAACGGTTTGATTTGGAGACCATTGTTTTGCTTGAATGTAAATATTACTGAATCCAAGTTGATCTTCTTTTATGATTCCGTCAATTCCGCCGTCGTTTGACTGCTGAGTAACCTTCCCGGCGTCAGCGATTCCATTGCCATATCCCATGTTGAGCAACAATCTAACTACCAGCTTTTCAAACCCCGAAGGAGAGAGTTTCATTACTTCGTCCATTATTTGACTGGAAAGTGCAGAAGTTACCTGTTGGAAAGCGGCGTCCAAAGCTTCCATCGGAGATTCATTTTTTTCTTCTTCAATGTCGTTGTGGGCATTTTCTGTAGAAATGGTATGAAAGGCTTTGAATGCTTCTGATCTTTCAAGGTATTTTAAATCTATCCTTTCTCCTGAATTAAGCGCACTCAGTCCGTCGCTCGTAATTCTATATTTCCCTCTTTGGGGAGTTTCGATTAATCCAGCTTTATCAAGATAGGTTCTAGCCCATGCTACACGATTATCAAAAGTGCTTTGCTTTCCACTTGGAAGAAGCTCTTCTCTGTCTCTGTCAGAAATCTTCATCTCTTTTGCGATTATTTCTCTGACTTCTTTTGCACTATGCAGTCCTCCATCTTCTACGGCTTTTAAAAAGCCCTCGAAAAATTCAAAAAACTTTGGAATTGACATAAAACAAATCTCCTTTTTACACTTGGTTTTTATGAGGGCGAATGATGTCGAACAGTGGTGCTTAAATAACAAAAATATTATAACATAAAAATTTGGAAATGAAAAGGACTTTTTTCTGACGACGAAAAGAAAACCACGGAATTCCTTAAAGTAAGGTTCCGTGGTTTTAATGTGGCGGAGAAGAGGAGACTCGAACTCCTGCGCCGGTTACCCGACCTACGCCCTTAGCAGGGGCGCCTCGTCACCAACTTGAGTACTTCTCCGGGTGTCGATTGTTTCAAATATGGCGGAGAGAGTGGGATTCGAACCCACGGTACGCAGGGCGCACGACGGTTTTCAAGACCGTTCCGTTATGACCGCTTCGGTATCTCTCCGTATTTGCCTTGAAATTTTATCATAGAACCCGGCGTTTGTCAAGCGCTTTCTCCCAATTTTTCATTTTTATTTTTCCAAACCGCGCAGAACGCTTGATTTTTGAACAAAGTATGATATAATAAAAAGAACTCATTTTACGCTGTTTGGGGGCATAATGATGAAAAGAACAGAAATTGCAAAGCTTTACGCCGCGCCGCAGCAGTTTACCGGCGCACCCGTGACCGTTTGCGGCTGGGTGCGTACCAACCGCGATTCCAAGGCGCTCGGCTTTATGGAGGTCAACGACGGAAGCTGCTTCAAAGGCGTGCAGGTCGTGTTTGAACGCGAAAAAATTGCCGATTACGCCGCTGTGGCAAAGCTCAACGTCGGCACCGCCGTGATCGTCACCGGCACGTTGATCCTCACCCCGGAAGCACGCCAGCCGTTTGAAATCAACGCCGATTCCATCGAGGTGGAGGGTGCGTCCACGCCCGATTATCCGCTGCAGAAAAAGCGCCATTCGCCGGAATATCTGCGCACGATCGCGCATCTGCGTCCGCGCACGAATCTGTATTCCGCGGCGTTTCGCGTGCGTTCGGCGGCCGCGTTTGCGCTGCATCGCTTCTTCAACGAAAACGGCTTTGTATATGCACATACCCCGCTGATCTCCTGCTCGGACGCCGAGGGCGCGGGCGAAATGTTCCGCGTGACAACGCTCGATATGGAAAACCCGCCGCGCACCGAGGACGGCAAGGTGGATTACAGCCAGGACTTTTTCGGCAAGGGTGCGTTTTTGACCGTGTCCGGCCAGCTTCAGGGCGAAATCATGGCGCAGGCCTTCGGCAAAATCTATACCTTCGGTCCCACGTTCCGCGCAGAAAAGAGCTACACGCAGCGCCACGCTGCCGAGTTCTGGATGATCGAACCGGAGATCGCGTTTGCCGATCTAAACGACGATATGGCGCTGGCGGAAGCGATGATCAAATATGTCATCCGCTATGTGATCGACACCTGCCCGCAGGATATGGCCTTCCTCAACCAGTTTGTGGACAAGGGACTGCTGGAGCGGCTGGAAGCTGTTGCGTCCTCCGAATTCGGCCGCATTACCTATACCGAGGCTGTGGAGCTTTTGAAACAGCACAACGACGAATTTGAATATAAGGTCGAGTGGGGCACGGACCTGCAGACCGAGCATGAGCGCTTCCTCACCGAACAGATCTTCAAAAAGCCCGTGTTTGTCACGGATTATCCCAAAGAGATCAAGGCGTTTTATATGCGCCTGAACGACGACGGCAAAACCGTTGCGGCCTGTGACTGTCTGGTGATGGGCATCGGCGAGATCATCGGCGGCAGTCAGCGCGAGGAGCGCTATGATGTGCTGCTCGAGCGCATCCGTGAGCTGGGTCTCAAGGAAGAGGACTACTGGTGGTATCTGGATTTGCGCAAATACGGCGGCACAAAGCACGCCGGCTTCGGCCTGGGCTTTGAGCGTCTGGTCATGTATCTGACCGGGATCGCCAATATCCGCGACGTGCTGCCGTTCCCGCGCACGACCGGCTCGGCGGAATTTTAAGCCAATTAGGAATTAGGAATTCGAAATTCGGAATTGCGGTCGCGCTTTTGCGTGAACATTGCGCTGAACGGTTTCACCGCAAAGGGAAACAGCACAGCAGCACCCGTTCTTGTAAATTGAGCTTTTCCGTATGGCTTTATCGTCGACGGACGTTCCGTTGTTTAACTTTTGTTTTCGCGGATGAAGCGTTCGAACCAAACGCGCTGAAAGGCGTGACCATAATTGCGAATTGCTCATTGCGAATTGCGAATTAGATTTCATTCCATCTTTCCTCTTCCACAATTTCAACAAGGAGACCTATACATAATGTCCGATTATCTTTCCATGACAAAAGATCAGCTCAAGCAGGAACTGCAGGAGCTGATGGCCGCCTATAAAAACTATCAGTCGCTCGGGCTGACGCTCGATATGTCGCGCGGAAAGCCCGGTGTGGATCAGCTTTCCGTGTCCAACGGACTGCTGGACGCGATCACCTCGCACGACTGGGACGACGAAAACAACCATTCCCTGCGCTACCTCAACTACGGTCTGCTCACCGGCATCGACGAGTGCAAGGAGATTTTTGCCGCGCTGCTTGAGGTGCCGATGAAGAACGTCATCGTCTGCGGCAACTCCAGTCTGAACCTGATGTTCGATTATCTGACGCAGTGTATGCTGACCGGCTCCGACGGGGTGCCTTGGAAGGATCAAGGTGAAATCAAGTTTTTGTGCCCCTCTCCGGGCTATGACCGCCATTTCGCCATCTGCGAATATTACGGCATCAAGATGATCACCGTGCACATGACCGAGACCGGTCCGGATATGGACGAGGTGGAGGAATACATCAAAGACCCGAAAGTAAAGGGCATGTTCTGCGTGCCGAAATATTCCAACCCGACGGGCGTGACCTACAGCCACGAAACCGTGGAGCGCATTGCGGCCATGCGTCCGGCGGCAAACGATTTCCGCATCATTTGGGACAACGCCTACATCGTCCACGACCTCGCCTCCAAGGGCGATAAGCTCGACAATATTTTTGAATCGCTGAAAAAATACGGCCATGAGGACATGGTGATCGAGTTCACGTCCACGTCAAAGATCAGCTTCCCCGGCGCAGGCGTTGCCGCACTTGCCGCGTCCGACCGCAACATCGAGATCATCAAAAGCCGCCTGAAATATCAGACGATCGGCTACGACAAGCTCAACCAGTACCGCCATGTGAAGTTTTATAAAACCGTGGACGGCTTGAAAAACTATATGCGGCTGCACCGCAACATCCTTGCGCCGAAGTTCAAAATTGTGCTTTATGAGTTTGAGCTCAAGCTCAGCGGCTACGGAATTGCGAAATGGACCTACCCGAAGGGCGGCTATTTCATCAACCTTGACGTCTATCCCGGCACGGCAAAGCGCGTGTGCGAGCTTTGCAAAAAGGCGGGCGTGACCCTGACCCCCGCCGGCGCGACCTTCCCGTACGGCGTGGACCCGGAGGACAAAAATTTGCGCATCGCGCCGTCGTATCCGCCGGTGGATGAGCTGCTGACAGCGACCAAGCTGCTTTGTCTGTGCGTGAAGATCGCCGCAGCGGAAAAGCTGATTGAAAAGTGAAAAGAAAAAAGCTGCCGCAAACGCCGAAAAACAGTGTTGCGGCAGTGACGTTTTATAGAAAAAGCCGCTTTGAATCACTCCAAAGCGGCCAGGTTCAGTTCGGCTATTTGGCAGGCGTAGCAATCTCCTGCATCTCTCGGGTTGCCCCTGTCGTACCGGCGGCGTGTGGTCGCTACGAAATCTACCACCTCAAATAACCTTTCTTATCCTATACTTATTTTAGCAGAATTATACCTGGTTGTCAAGCTTTTTGTACACAGGCTCGTTGTTTCTCAAAAATTGTTCAAATCGTTCCTCTCCCAGTTCAATGGCAGTAATGATTGAGTTCTTAAATTTGGGGTTATCACTTTCCACAACGAGGCGAATAATAATGTTGACAATGCTACCATCCTTTGGGAATGCTTTGGAAACGATGACGGAATATGGTCTTTTATCGGGAAAAACATAATCCGGATCACGAATGATTTCAGAGAATAACGGGCGATATGTTTCATAAAACGAAAGCCCCCGGCGCTCTTTGATGTGTTCCATCCGGTTGTTTGTCAACACAACCCCGTCTGTTAAGATAGCCTTGTTTGAAACCCGTTGATATATAGCAATATCAATTCTTCCGATTTTTTGCACGGTTTGATCTCCTGTGTTAGTTACCCACTGATTCACGCGGACGTGCAAATCTTGACGGTAAATTGGAAGGTTGTCTGCGTGATTTCTGTAGCATCTGACGAAAAAAATTCCTCGCCAATTTTCACACACCGAGTGAATCAGCGGGTACTTTGTATTTATCTGCAAACATTATAACACGTTTCCAACACTTGTCAATATGTTTTGCGCGACGCTTTAAGATTACAAGATTTATGCTGTGTTCCGCTTTCCCTTTCCCCGGAGGTTCCCATGCCCATCATCCATCCCATCCCGCCCGTCTTTGACGAAAACAGCCGTGTGCTGATCCTCGGTTCGTTCCCCTCGGTCAAATCGCGCGAAGCCGGTTTCTTTTACGGTCACCCGCAAAACCGCTTTTGGCGCGTGCTGTCGGCCGTGACCGGCGACGATCCCGGACTGACCCCGCAGAGCAAGACCGCCTTTCTTTTGCGCAGCCACATCGCGCTCTGGGATGTGCTCGCCTCGTGCGACATCACCGGCAGCGCGGACAGCTCGATCAAAAACGCCGTGCCGAACGATCTTGCGCCGATCCTTGAGCGTGCGCCCATCACCGCTGTTTTCACCAACGGCAAGACTGCCGACCGCCTGTATCGCAGATTCCAACTGGAAAAAACCGGCATACCGGCGCAGTGTCTGCCCTCCACCAGCCCGGCCAACGCGCAGTTCAGCGAAGCAAAGCTGGCCGCGGCGTGGCAGGCGGTGATGCAAAGGTGACAGGGATCAGGGATCAGGGATCAGGGAATAAGGGATTGAGGGAATAAGGGAAGAGTGGAGTTTGGAGAGTTGAGAGTGGAGAGGCTGGTAAACTGTACCCATAAAAATGGACACAGTGATTTGAGGGGAAAACTGGAACGTCCCTGAAAAACGGACAGGGATCAATAACAGAAACCCCGAGAATCGGACAGTGGACAGAATGGGTAAGGATATGGTAGAATGTATCCG
>JAFTCX010000063.1 GCA_017454485.1 Clostridia bacterium
AACTCGTGACGGATGGCCTCCGGGCCGCTGTGCACGGCGAAGTGCTTGGCGCAGGCCGCGGCGAGCATATATTCTCCGTCGCCCTGGATACCCTTCACGAAGCGCTTTCCCATCTCGGAGGTGAGGTAAGGGTCCTCGCCGTAGGTCTCATGGCCGCGGCCCCAGCGGGGATCGCGGAAGATGTTGACATTAGGCGCCCAGTAGGTCAGTCCCTTATAGATGCCCCGGTCGCCGTGGGCAACGCTTTTGTTATATTTTGCGCGTCCCTCCTCGGCAATCGCCGCAGCGATTTCGCCGACCAGGGGCGTATCGAAGCTTGCCGCCATGCCGATGGATTGCGGGAACACCGTTGCAACGCCGGCGCGCGCAACGCCGTGGCACGCTTCGTTCCACCAGTTATACGCCGCGATGCCCAGCCGTTCGATCGCCGGGGATTCAAACAAAAGCTGGCTCATTTTTTCTTCGGCTGTCATTTGCGCAACGAGTGCCTTCGCCTTTTTGCGCGCCTTTTCCAGTTGCATCCTTCTCCCCCGTTTCAGCGGTAAACTTTGACGGTTTTGATTTCAAACGGCTTGAAGGTGAGCGTGAGCGCACCGTCGCAGACCTGCGCTTCGCATTGCACGTCCTCGAGCAGATTCGTCAGCTCCGCCTTTGTCACGCTCGCCGAAAAGCGCACGCTGGTTTCGGTTTTGCTGCCCTCGCATTCATAAAGGCGCAGCACAAAGGCGTCGGAACCGTCCTCGGCGGGCTTGAGCGCTTCGCAGATGACGTTCGGCGCACCGATGGACACAACGGGCTTCACATCCGCTTTGCCTTTGGCGGCGGCGATGGGCACGTTGAGCGTATACGCCGGCTGCACAACCGTTTCGGCATTGAAATCGCCGCAGTGCGGCAGCAGCGCATAGGTCATCTCATGACAGCCACAGTCGCCCGTGCCGTCGGGATGGGTGCCGCCGCGGTGCAGCGACAGGCGCAAGTTGCAATCGAGCACGCAGATGCCGTATTTGCAATCGTTGAGCAAAGCCGCGCCGAAACGCGCTTCGCTGATATCGGTATAGTTGCGGTTGCAGACCTCAAACTTCGCAAGCTCCAAACTGTTGTTCGCGGTCGTCGGACGTTCGATTGCACCGAACTGGATTTCGCTCTTCGCGCGCTTGGCGGCAATGTCGAGATCAAAGCCGACCTTGAGCAGACGGTGCGGACTGTTCCAGTCAACCAGCGTGTGGAAATCCACGCGGGGCGAGTCGGCATAGCAGACCATGTCCTGCGTGACGGTGGTGCCGTTTTCAATTTCAAACGTGCTGCGCAGGCGGATTTCCACCGCGCCGTCCGTGACAAGCGTTCTGTCTTTGAAGCCATAGACCGGCTGCAGCTTTTCAATCGCGTCGCGTTCGATGTCCCAGTTGTCATAATTCAAGGGCACATCTTCGCCGAACAGCAGCACGCCGAGCGGCGCGCCGTTTTCCTTGCGCAGCTCTCGGCCGCTTTGTTTGTCCACAAACGAAGCGATGTAGCCGTTTTCGTCAAAGCGAATGACGGCAAACGGCGTTTGCAGCGTCTCGCCGTCATAGCTGAACGGAGAACTTGCGTCCATCGGCGTATCGCACAGCTCGAGCACCTTGCTGCCGAAGCCGTCCAAAGTCAGGCCGCCGACGGCAAGCTTTTCGTTGCCGAACAGATCGGTATAGCGCTGGGAGGGCAAAAACGCGGCAAAGCCTTTTTCGTCAAGCACCGCAACGTCCGAGCGCGAAAAGGACAGCGTGTTGAACAGCGTGATCTTGTCGCTGCCGTCGGTGAGCTTGCTTTGATAGCAGCGCGTTTGCGCCTTGTAGTTTTCCAGCAGCTCGTCCATCTCTTTTTGGAACAGATCATACACGGGCTTGATGCAGGTGCCGGGAAGAATGTCGTGGAACTGGTTTTTCAGCAGCACCTTGAGCCATTTGTCGCTGTTTTCGTTGCGCTTTTCGCCGGAAAGGACGTTGAAATATTCCATGTCGCGCAGCGCATACTCCGCCTTGCGGTTCTTGCGCTTCACGTCGTGCATCTGCGTGAGCGTGCCGCGGTGCAGCTCCAGATACAGCTCATCGTCATACACGGGCAGATCGTCGCGCTGCGTTTCCAGCTCCTTCATGAAATCGCTGATCGTCATCGGCACGACCTCCGGCATCCCGTCCATACACGACGCGCGCAGCGAGGTTTCGATCATCCCCGGGGTCGGGCCGCCGCCGCCGTCGCCGAAGCCGTAGGCCACAAGGCGCAGGTCGGTCGTGTCCTTGAGCTGCAGATCGCGCGTTGCGGAAAAGCAGTCGTTCACGTCCGGCCAGCAGTGCGTGCGGTTGAAATGCGTGAGCACCTCGCTGCCGTCGATGCCGCGCCAGACAAAGGATTCAAACGGGAAGCGGTTCAGCTCGTTCCAGAAAATTTTGGTGGTATAAAAATATTTCACTTCGCTGCCGCGCATGATCTGCGGAATGTTGGCGTTGTAGCCGAAGGTGTCGGGCAGCCAGAAGGAATCAGAGGTATAGCCGAAGTTTTCGCGCGTGAACTGCTGCCCCTTGAGGAACTGACGCGCCATCAGCTCGCCCGAGGTGATGTTGCAGTCGCATTCCACATAAACGCCGCCGTTGGGCTCATAGCGCCCTTCGGCCACGCGCTGCTTCATCTCTTCAAAGATTGTCGGGTAGTAGTCCTTCATCCATTCGCAGTGCAGCGCGGAGGACTGGATGAATTTATAGGTCGGGTACTGCTCCATCAGGTGCAGCGCGTTGGCATAGGTACGCGCACATTTGCGCACCGTTTCCGCAACCGGCCAAAGCCAGGCGGTGTCCATGTGGCTGTGACCGAGCACGCCGACACGGCCGAACACGCGGGAATTTTTGCCGCTGAAAAACGGACGCGAAACGCAGAGCGCCTTGCGCACGCCGTCCATCACGGCTTCCTTTGACGCATCCTTCGGCACAAGAATGAGCACGTCGTTGATTTTGCGCAGCGCCTTTTTTGCCCGCGCACTGACAAAGCTGTCCTGCGGCAGTCTTCTTGCCGCGCCGAGCAGCTCGCGGATATCGAAAATGAGGGTGAAGATCTCTTCGTTGCGTGTGCAAATTTGTGCGCCGTCAAACGTGTGCCGGAACGTCTGCGTCGGGTCGGGCGCAAAATAATCGTCATACGGGTCGGTGTTGGGGTCGTAGTGACCGGCATAGCATTCAAACGCCAGCTCTAATGTTTGTCCGGCCTTACCTTCGCCGAGATACTGCGCCGCGTGGCGACCGCCGATAAAATCGCGGTTCTTGGTGTTGAAAATGCCCTTGGGCTTTCCGTTCAGGAAAAACAGCGTTTCGTTGCCGCCGCAGGCGCTGATCACATACAGCTTTTGTCCGTCCAGCGCCGCGGGCACGGTGAAATCGCCCTTGACCCAAAGGTTGTTCCATTCGCCGCCCCAGGCGGTTCCCTTTTCCAGCGGCGCAAAGCCGCTTTCGGGCACAGCGCGTAAATGTTCGGTTGTGAACAGCCCCTCGGTGTGCGCCAGCTCGCCGACACAGGTATAAACGAGCTGCGCATAGATCGGCAGCGCGTGTTCCAGCTTTTCAAAAATGCGGTTGTTGAGGTTTTCGTTATACATGTAAACTCTCCTTTTCGGGGATTTTATTCTTCGGTTTTCAGCGTTTTCATCCAGTATGCCGCCGCGTCGATCCAGTGTTTTGCGCGCACATCGAACCCTTCGGTGCTGCCGCCGTTCGTGATCTCGTCGCCGGTCGCCAGCCCGTGGCGACCGTGCGGCAGCACATGCAGCTCAAACGGCTTTTTCAGCGAACGGTAGGCCGCCGCGAGCAGGAGCGAATTTCGCACATCCACCGACGCGTCATCGGACGTATGGAACAAAAACAGCGGCACAGCGTGTTCGTCGGCCTGTTTTTCAAGCGATACTGCGCGTTTCTCCTCTTCGGTCGGCGCCGCATTGCCCAAAAGATTTCGAAAGCTGTCCTCGTGCGCAACGGCTGCATCGCCGCTCACGACCGGATAGATCAGCGCCGCGCCGGTCGGCCGGTTTTTTTCAAAGGGCAGCCCGACGTCCTGCCACGCTTCGCGCCTGTGCCACATGGTTGCGAGCATCCCCGCAAGATGGCCGCCGGCGGAAAAGCCGACGGTGAAAACGCGTTCCGGATCAATACCGAAATCGTCCGCGTGGTCGCGGAGATACGCCATTGCCAGCGACGCCTGCTGCAATTGCGCCGGGTGCACGCGCGTTTTTGCCACGGAATAATGCAGCACAAACGCGTTAAAGCCGCGTGCGAGAAAGCCGTGCGCAATCGGTTCGCCCTCGCGCTCGGCGCAGACAAAGGCGTAGCCGCCGCCGGGAAGAATCAGCACCGCAGGGCGCACATAACCGGGCAGCGGGTCGGCGATGTAAAGATCGAGCCACACATCCTGCGGCATTGCTTCGGAAAATCGAATTCGTTCAAATCTCATGGCGTTTCTTTCTTTCAGACAATTTCCTTGTTGGAAACGATAAAGGTGATGCGCTCTTCAAAGCTCGGTCCGCCGTGGCCGCAGCCGTTGCCGCCGTGGTCGGTGGAAATGAGGATCAGCCAGTCCTCGGTGCTGTAGGTCTTGCGCGCGCGGATGGTTTCGATCACCTTTGCGGCGGTGGCGTCCTCTTCGCGGAAGGCGCTGACATAGTCCGGGTTTTCCACGGTGAAGCCCGTGGCGTGGCCGGCGTGGTCGGTGTAATCAAACACGGCAAAGGTGAAATCGGCGCACTTTTTGCGCTTGAGCTCCGCATAGACCATCCGGCGGGTGAGATCATCCACAAAGCCGACGCGGTATTTGGCGTTGATATGGTTTTTGCGGCAGTATTTCGCTTCGGGAATGTAGGTGGAATCCGGCTCAAAGAAAAAGCCTGTCCACGTGGTAAAGAACGCGCTGCTTTCCACAACGCCGTCCTCGGGCAGCGACGTTACCAGTGTTTTCGGCTCCACCGCCTTGGGCTCTAAATTGCGCGTGACATGGTGCTTGTCGGAGAGCACGCCCGTGAGCATACTGCACCAGCCGGGCGCGGTGTCGGTGTTTTGCCGCAGCGGATGCGGATAGTTTGCGCCGCCGGCATAGCAAAACGCCGCGTGGCCGCCGTCCTGCAGCAGCAGATTGATTGCGCTCTTTTTGGAGTTTTCAAGCAGCCGGAAGTTTTCCACCCGGCAGCCGTCATAGCCGATGACGATCGCTTTTTTCTGCGTCTTGCCTTCGGGCAGCCCGGACGCAAAATGCGCCTTCACCAGCTCATACACCTTGGTCTGCGGCACCGCCGTCTGCCAGGTGTTGTCCATCATGGAAAGCGAGGAGAGCGTCTGTTCGTAATCGTTCGCTTTCCACGCGTCGTCGCCCTCCACCAGCCATTTGCTCGGATGCTGGCCGCGATGATAGAAGAAATAGCACGTTGCTGCCCCGGCAATCAGAAGCACGCACAGAATCGGAATGAGGATTTTTGCAGCTTTTTTCATGAGAGTTCCCTTCTTTTACTTATATATGTACTATCTTAACATTTATATCATGATTTGTCCAACAAATGTCCAACAAAAGTTCGGTTTTTTTGTGAATTTTTTGTGAAGACGCACAAATCAAAACCACCGGTGAAACCGGTGGTTTGCTCTGCCCCTATAAGGGGCTATTGCTGGCTTGACCCCTGAAAGGGGCTCTGAAGGTTTAGCATCGCATTACATTTCCAGCAGCCGCTCTCGAGCGGCTCTTTTCTTTTG
>JAFTCX010000064.1 GCA_017454485.1 Clostridia bacterium
CGGCGCGCACATTCGGACGTTGCTTTTAACTTTCTTCTATCGCTACATGAAACCGCTGATTGAACACGGGCACGTTTACATTGCGCAGCCGCCGCTTTATCAGATTCGCAAGGGCAAAAATCATTGGTACACATATTCAGACGACGAACTTGCGAAAAAACTTGACGAAGTCGGGCGCGACGGTGCGACGATTCAGCGCTACAAAGGTTTGGGCGAAATGAACCCCGAGCAACTTTGGGAAACGACAATGGATCCTGCCGAAAGGACAATGTTGCGCGTTGAGATTGAGGACGCGGCAGAGGCAGACGAACTTTTCACAATTTTAATGGGAGATCAAGTCGCACCTCGCAGGCAGTTCATTGAAGAAAACGCATTGCTTGTAAAAAATCTTGATATTTAAATTGAGGCGATTAAAAATGTTTAAGAGAATAATAAATCTTACGCTGACAATTTTTTTATCGTTATGTATTGCAACTGTCGACGCGGCAACTCCCGAATACGGCGCCGATGAAGCAGTTTTGGCTTACGCGGAACTTTATACCTTCGGCACTTCCGAACATGTCGCGGCAACGGGTCTGCCTGAAGAGTACGCAGAAGAAATTAAAAAAAATATGCTGCTTTATTTAATGACGCCTTTTCAAAATTATCCTCTCAACAAAGAAAATTTTGAAACAGTTCAATCTAAACTTTTGGAAAAACTTCACGAGCTCATAAAAATTTCTGCGCGGTTGAAAGTTGATGACGCCGAAAAACCCGTCGTCGAAATTACAACGAATCATTTTGACCAAAAAGCCATAAATAAATTAAAAGTGCAAGACTCTGATTTTATGACGCTTGACGTTATGACGCAGATGAGCGAGCCGCAAGTTTTAATTGCGGATTCAAAATTTCAAGGTATGGCGCTGAAGTCAATCCTAAATATTATTGATAATCTTCCTGTCGCAGAACCCCAAATTTCCGACGTAACTTGCAAATTAATCGAGTATGAGGGCAATTTTTATTGGATGCCCGAAGATATTAAGGCATTGAGTAAATTTGTTGATCCCGTATTCAAAATTAAACCGACAGATCCGAAGAAGATTAACGAATTTATTATGCAGCTTTGGGGCAATCCGTTTCCTTCCAAGAATGAAAATTCTACGGAGGGCTGATTAAAATTTTATGACGCAAGAAAATCGGCAAGCGTTATCGGATGGCTTTCGTGACGGCATACCGATAGGATTGGGATACTTCGTCGTAAGTTTTACGCTTGGAATTGTCGCCCGTCAAGTCGGAATGACGCCGTTTGAAGGATTTTTGATGAGCCTGCTGAATAACGCCTCCGCCGGTGAATATGCCGCACTTGCCGTGATGATAACCGACGCGCCGTATATGGAACTTGCAATTTTGACGCTGATAGCCAATGCACGATATGTTTTGATGAGCGCGGTACTCAGTCAAAAATTTTCACCCGATACGCCGTTTTATCACAGAATTTTTGTAGGTTTCGACGTGACGGACGAAATTTTCGGAATTGCGGTAGCGCGTGAAGGGAAATTAAATCCTTTCTACAATTACGGCGCGATGTTGACGGCATTGCCGGGCTGGTCAATCGGCACGGCGCTGGGAATTGTCGCGGGAAACATTTTGCCGCCGTCGGTAGTCAGTGCGTTATCGGTCGCACTTTACGGAATGTTTTTGGCGATAATAATTCCGCCGTCGCGAAAAGATAAAATTGTTGGCGTGGCGGTTATCGCAAGTTTTGCGTTAAGTTATTTTTCGTCGATATTTTTCAGCGACATTTCGGCGGGGACGCGGACAATTATTTTGACGGTTTTAATTGCGGGAATTGCGGCGATAATTCGACCGATAAAAGATTAATCTTGTAATTTGTAAGATTTATTGTTAAACTAAAATTACTCTTCCCTAGTCCCTAATCCCTACTCCCTAATCCCTACTCCCTAAACGCTCAATACTTCATCTTCTCATTGATCGCCTTGACCGCATCTTCGTCGAGCTTTACGATCTCGCGGTCATAGGTCAGCAGGCCGTTGACCTCAAATTCCACGTCGGACACCTGGGTGTAAACGGTGGCGGAAAGTCCTTTTTTGATGGCCGGAATCACCTGATGCTCGTGCAGCTTGACATAGGCCTTCGTCAGGCTCTCCTTGCTCCTGTACATCTGATAGCCGAAGCTCTTTTTCAAATTCCAAACATGGTCGGGATAGATCTGGCTGTAGCCGCCGTATTCGCTGAGCACAAACGGTCTGCCGTCATATTTCGGCGTTGTGACCGGCCAGATATAGCGGTGGATGGAGCGCAGGTCCGCCCCCTGTTGGTCATACCAGCCGCTGGCGTGGTCAACGATGCGCGTCGGGTCCTTCGCCTTGACCTCGTCGCCGATGCGTTTGGCGTCGAACTGGCCCCAGCCCTCATTGAAGGGCACCCAGGTACCGATGCAAGGCGCGTTATACAGCGCGTCCATCATTTCGAACAGCTCCTCTTCAAACTGGATGCGCCATTCGATGCGGTCGCGGTTAAAAATCTTATATTTATCGTCCTTCATGGAGACGTTGACAAACGGGCTGATAAAGCTGATCGCGTTCGGCAGCACACCGGCGTGAAACACGTTGAGCGCTTTGCCGCCGGAGACCATGTCCTGCCAGACGATCATGCCCAGCCGGTCGCAGTGATAATACCAGCGTGCAGGTTCGACCTTGATATGCTTGCGCAGCATGTTGAAGCCGAGTTCCTTCATCTTTGCGATATCGTAGATCATCGCCTCGTCGGTCGGCGCCGTCAAACCGCCGTCGCTCCAATAGCCCTGATCGAGCAGTCCGCGCTGAAAATACGGCTCATTGTTGAGGAACAGGCGGCTGTAGCCCTGAAACATGCCGATGGAAAACTTGCGCATACCGAAATAGCCCTTGACGCTGTCCTCGCCGAAGGTCAGCACAAAATCATATAAAAACGGCGATTCCGGCGACCAGAGCTTGCAGCCCGGCAGCGCGATTTCATCGCACGCGGCAAGGTCTTTTTCCGCAACGACCGTCTGCCCGTCAAGCACCCGGATGTGCAGCGTGCCTTCGCCCAAACAGTCGGTTTCGATCTTCAGCGTTTCGCTGTCGATGTCCGGCGTCAGGCGGTAGCCCTTGATATATGCCTGCGGCACGGCTTCGAGCCAGACCGTTTGCCAGATGCCGCTCGTTGCGGTGTACCAGAAGCCGTGGGAATAGCTCGCCTGCTTGCCGCGGTTTTGCCAGCCGTCGTCCGTCGGGTCATACACATGCACGACCAGTTCGTTTTCGCCGTCCTGCAGCGCATCGGTGATATCTGCGGAAAACGGGCAGTAGCCGCCGGTGTGTTCGGCAACGAGGGTGCGGTTCACATAGACCTTGCACTGCCAGTCCACAGCGCCGAAATGCAGCAGCACACGCTTTCCGGAAAAGGCTTCGGGCAGCGTGAAGGTTCTGCGGTACCAAAGGCGTTCATCGCTGTGCAGCTTTTTGCAGACCCCGGAAAGGCAGCTTTCCAGCGCAAACGGCACGCGGATCTTGCCGTCAACGTGGCTGATCCATTCCGCGTTTGCCCCGGTGATCTCATACTCATACAGACCGTTGAGATTCATCCAGAGCTCGCGCACCATCTGCGGACGCGGATATTCCGGCAGCGGCAGATCGCACATGGCGGCGTCTGCCCAGCGGGTTTTCAATGTCATCATCGTCGTTCCTCCTAACAATCGATCATTTCAGGTAAGCAGCCGAGACCCAGCCGGAAACACCGTGGGTGGTGTCGGTCACATAGACCCAGCCGGAAACACTGCTGCTTTCGCCCTTCACGAGCACCGGGTAGCCCTCCGAGATGGAGCGGATCACACCGTAGGAGGTGCCGGGACCCTTGCGCAGGTTGAGGCCCTCGCCTTCCGACGCAACGGATTTGGATTTCGGGCTGCTGTAGGTCACATCCGGGCTGACAACGCCGGAAACGCTCTTTTCGCTCGTTGCAACCGGACGGGATGTGCCGACGTAGGTCTTGCTGACCCAGCCGGACACGCCGTAGCGGTTGGAGTAAACATAGTAATAGCCGTTCTCTTCGCCGGTCACAACCACATCGGCGCCCACGGAAAGGCTCAGCAGACTCGAAGCGCTGCGGCGCGGTGCGGTGCGCAGCGCAACGCCGTTGGTCGTCACATACAATGTGCGGCGCGGCGTGGTGGTGGCAGGACGCTGCACCGTGGTGGTCGGCGCCGCCGTGGTGGTCGGACGTGTGGTCGTCGGGCGCGTTGTCGGGCGCGCTGTGGTGGTCACGCGGCGCGTTGTGGTGGTGGAAGCACGCCGTGTGGTGGTCGTGTTCGCCGCGCGGGTCGTGGTCGTCGTTTCACGGGTCGTGGTCGTCTCTTTTGCGGTGGATTCGAACGCCGACGGCGCAGTCAGCTCGTTGTCGTCGGTCAGCTCGGTGTCATCCGTATCGTCGATATCGTCGGTATCATCGGTATCGTCCGTATCGTCTGTTTCATCGGTGTCGTCGGTCGTGTCGGTCGGCTCCGTGGTGGAGGTCCAAAAGACATCGTCGGTCGTGCCGTCTGTCGAAACCGTATTGCTCGGCGCGGCGGTCGTGGAGGGCTTTTGATCGATCACGAACGTTTTGACCGCATAGGCGGCAACGGCAGCGACCAGCAGCACAACGATCACGGCGATCCACGCTTTGCCGCGTTTTTTGCCGCCGCCCACCAGAAGATCGTCCGCGTCGTCATCCTCATAGAGCTCTTGCGTCTCGGACGGCTCCTCGGTCGGGGTGATCACCGTTTCGGCCGGTTCCGGCGTCTGTGTCGGCTGCGCATCCTGCGCGGCAAGCACTTCCGGCGCGGTATAGGGGGAAACATACACCGGCACGGCGAACTCTTCACGCTCCGGCTCCGGCGGCGCAACCGGCGTTACCGGCTCCATGGAAACCGGTTCAGCTTCCTGCGCGGGTGCGTTTTGTTCCGCCGGGGGAACAAAGTCGTTGTCCAGGTTCATGATCGTGCCGCATTCCGGGCAAAAGGATGCTCCGTTCGGCAATTCGCTGCCGCAATAGCTGCATTTCATTGAAATCACTCCTATGTTTCAAAATTCCTTGGTTTCTTACAAATGCATAAAATTCCAAATTTGATTGTATCATATTCCCGCGTTGATTGCAAGAAAAAAACACAAAAACATGCAAAGTTGACAACTGCCGCGCGCAGCGGTATAATAAAAGGCAAATGGGAGGCGATTTTATGGCAGATTATCCGGTTTCGGCGTTCGGCGCAAAGGGCGACGGAACAAGCAACGACACGTTGGCGATCCAGCGCGCGCTGGACCAATGCTTTGAAAACGGCGGCGGCCGCGTGATTCTTGAAAGCGGGCACACCTATGATTGCAACTCGCTGTTTTTGCGCAAAAATGTTGATCTGCACCTTGAAAAAGGCGCGATTTTGAAAGCGACGAGCGACCTTGCGGGCTATGTGCGCCCGAACGAACAGATCAACGACCCGAAAACGGCGCTGATCGGCAACCCTGTGACGGGCAAGCCCAGTTTTGTGTTCCTTTACGGACTTGGTGCGGACGGCTGCAGCATCAGCGGCGAGGGCACGATCGACGCGAACGGGGGCGCGTTTTTGCGCAGAAAAGACCGCTATTATGTCACCGGCGATTTTTATCCGCGCCCGACAACGATCTATGTGGAGCACAGCAACCACATCACGTTTCGTGATTTCACCGTTGTGGGCGCGCCGTTTTGGACGCTGCATCCCGCCGGCTGCGACGATGTGCTCATTGACCGCATCCGCATCCTCAACGATCTGGACGCCGCAAACTCCGACGGCATTGACCCCGACCACTGCTCCAATGTGCGCATCCTCGGCTGCCACATCGTGTGCGCCGACGACTGCATTTGTTTGAAAACGAGCAAGGGCAACGCGGAATACGGCCCGTGCAAAAACATTGTCATTGACGGCTGCACATTGACCTCCACCTCCGCCGCAATCAAGATCGGCACCGAGGGCGTGGGCGATTTTCGCAATGTACTTGTGTCAAACTGCGTCATCAGCCGTTCCAATCGCGGACTTTCCATCCAGATTCGTGACGGCGGCAATGTGGAAAATGTCAGCTTCAGCAACATCTCTATCGAAACGCGGCGCTTTTGCCCCGATTGGTGGGGCACGGCGGAGCCGATTGTGCTCACCTCGTTCAACCGCGACGAAAACACAAACAGCGGCACGATCAAAAACATCCGCTTTTTTAATGTGACAACGAGCGGCGAAAACGGCGTGCTCCTGCACGGCGGCAAAGCGGCAAAAATTTCGGACGTCACCTTCGACCACTGCCGCGTGCATGTGACAAAAACAAGCAAGTGGCCGTGCGGTTTGTATGATCTGCGCCCGTGTCTGGAATTCGGGGTAGAAAAAAGCACCAACGCGGCGTTTTTCCTGCGCGGGTGCAAAAATGTTTCGATTGAAAATTCCACCGCTTCCTTCGGGAATCTGTGCGAAGATTACAAGCACGCGATTGACGCCGAGGATGTGGAAGGTCTGACGCTGCTGCGTTTTGACGGGAAGGCGGCAAACGGCGAAGAAGCGGTGAAACTTTCGCATTGTGCACTTTCGCACTGCGAAAGCGCACAATGCGAATAATTCGGAATTCGGAATGCGGAATTCGGAATTGCGGTCGCGGGGCAGGGTACGGTTCCTTTTCCGTTCGCGCCGCGACTGGCACGGGATGAAACGGTTTTTGCCCGATGATTGTTGAAAGAATCTTTTATGGGAAAATTGTTTTTGTGCTTGCTTTTTTATGAAAAGTATGATAAAGTGAAAATACCACACAAAAAATTTCATAGAGGTGTTTTGCCAACGCGCTTTTTCAAAGTGTAAACCATGTTTTTTCTTTTGAAAAAACATGGACTTCATGATTTCGCGGTTTGCATTTTGTAAAGCGTATGAAATTTTTTGTGTGGTAGCAAAACGAAGTTTGTGTTTTTCGTGTGTGCAGGCTTCGGTTTGCACACACTTTTTATTTTCGGAGGAATGCAAGATGGAAAAAACAAAAATCGCCTGTCTGAGCAAGCGCAAAGTCATCAAACGAAACGATCAATTTGAGCTGATTCTGCGGCGCTATCCCACATCGCATCTGGCCGTGGGCGTCAATTCGCCGCAAGAGGTTGCGTTGGCGGAGCAGCTGCTGGCGCTGAAAGAGACTGCGCCGGATTTGTTCATTGAATGCGTTTTAGCATATGAAACCGTTGCAAACGATTGGGACGAACCGTTGCGCGACCGGTTTTTCAGCGTGATGGAGCGCTGCGACAAAGAAACCATGCTGCAAACGCAGTTCACTGCAGACAGCTTAAACAAGATGGAGGAATATCTCAAAAAAGATGCCGATATCATCTTTGTGTTTTAATCAATCAGGGGCGGCCATAAGCCGCCCCTGATTGATCGGTTCGGAAACCTTCGTCGCGGGAAGCACGCGCTTTCCACACATCATTCCCCCGCGACCGCAATTCCGAATTCCGAATTCCGCATTCCGCATTAAGCCTGCTTTGCCAGCGCTGCGCTGCCGCGCTGCAGCGCAACGATGCCCGTGCGGCACATCTCAAGGATGCCGAGCGGCCGCAACACGTCGATAAACGCCTGAATCTTGTTCGGTTCGCCCGTGACCTCGATCATGATCGCGTCGGTGGAATAATCGATGATCTTGCCGCGGTAAACGTCGGCGGCGGTCATGACCTCGCTGCGTGTGGCGGCGCTGTTTTTCACCTTCACCAGCAGCAGCTCGCGCTCCACGGAATCGCCGCTTTCCAAAAGCTGCACCTGCCGGACGTTGTGCAGCTTTTTGAGCTGATTGATGATCTGCGTGCGGCTGTATTCGTCGCCCTGCATGGTGATCGTGATGCGCGAATAATCGGGGTTTTCCGTTTCGCCCACGGTCAGTGTGTCAATATTGAAGCCCCGGCGCATGATCAGACCCGCCACGCGGGTCAGCACGCCGTATTTGTTCTCTACATAAACTGCGATCACATTGCGCATAAAAGTTCCTCCGTTATTCCGTCATGGTCGTGATGATGTTGTCGATGGATTCGTCCTGCGGCAGCATGGGCAGCACCGGTGTTTGCGGGTCGATCTGAAGATCGAGCAGCACCGGCGTTTTGCTTTGCATGGCCGATTTGAACGCCGTTTCAAACTGCGCGAGCGTTTCCACGCGCACACCCTTTGCGCCAAACGCTTGCGCGAGCTTGACGAAATCGGTTTTCCGCGCAAAAAGGCTCGTTCCGGCAAAACGCTTTTGATAAAACAGATGCTGGAGCTGATGCACCATACCGAGCGTGCGGTTGTTGAACAGCACGATCACGAGCGGCAGCTTTTCCGTCACCGCCGTTGCAAGCTCGGTCAGATTCATGCCGAAGCTGCCGTCGCCGGTGAGCAAAACGGTTTTTTTCTTTGTGCCGATGCACGCGCCGATTGCAGCGCCGAGCCCGTAGCCCATGGTGCCAAGGCCGCCGCTGGAAACAAGCGAATGCGGCGTGCGCAAGGCAGCAAACTGCGCCGTCCACATCTGATGTTGGCCGACGTCGGTCGCAAAAACGGTGGTTTCGTCTGTGTAAGCGTTGATGATCTCAAAAATGCTGCGCGGCGAAAGCTCGCTTTCCTGCAAACGCTCCGCCGCAAGCAGGTCGGCGGTTTCTTTTTCGCGCAAATGCTGCACCTGCCGCATCCATTCGGGGTGCTTCGCCGGCTTGACACGCGCACAAAGGCGCGGGAACAAAACGTGCAGGTCGCCCTGAATGCCGAGATCGAGCGGAACGTTTTTGCCAAGCTCCGCAAGATCAATGTCAAGCTGAATGACGGTCGGCCGCGTTTGAATGCGTTCCAGACTGCCTGTGGCACGGTCGGAAAAGCGCACGCCCACAGCGAGAATCAGATCCGCCTGCCGGCTTGCCGCCGTGGAAGCGAAGCGCCCGTGCATCCCCTGCATCCCGAGAAAGCGCGGCTCGTCCGTCGGCACAGCGGAAAGCCCCATGAACGAGCAGCCGATCACGGCGTCGATTTTTTCCGCCAAAGCAACGATCTGCTTGCCGAGTTCGCAGCCGAGCGCGCCGCCGCCGATGTAAAGATAGGGCTTTTGCGCTTTTGCAATCAGCGCTGCCGCTTTGTCCAGCACGGTATCGTCCACGCGTTCCTTCTGCGACAGCGGCTGTTCTTTTGCCGCAGTAAACACGCAAAGCGCCTGCTGCACATCCTTCGGAATGTCGATCAGCACCGGCCCGGGACGGCCTTCTTTTGCAATTTGAAACGCTTCGCGCACCGTGTCCGCCAACGAACGCACATCTGTCACAAAAAAGTTGTGCTTCGTGATGGGCACAGTCACGCCGGTGATGTCCACCTCCTGAAAGCTGTCGCGGCCGATCATCGACGTTGCGACGTTGCCCGTAATGGCCACCATGGGCACCGAATCGAGCATTGCCGTCGCAATGCCGGTCACAAGATTTGTTGCGCCCGGTCCGCTGGTTGCAATCACCACGCCGACCTTGCCCGTGCTGCGCGCATAGCCGTCCGCCGCGTGCGCAGCGCCCTGTTCGTGCGCCGTGAGAATGTGGCGGATCCGGCGCTTTGCGCGAAACAGCGCGTCATAGATATCAAGCACTGTGCCGCCCGGATAGCCGAACACGTCTGTCACGCCCTGCTCGATCAGCGTTTCAATCAAGATCTGCGCCCCGCTCAGGCGCTTTTTTCTTTGTGTCATCTTTCTTCCTCCCCACGAAGAAAAACAAAAAGGCTCCCGTCTCTCAAAGAGACGAAAGAGCCGTTGTTCTTCCGCGGTACCACTCTTTTTCGGCCAAAGGCCGCACTCGGGCGCTGACACGCCTTGCTCTGTAACGGGAGCGCCCGTTTGCAGCTACATCTATTCCCTGCAACCGCTCTGCGGCGACTTCGGTTCGGCCTTTTCAATGCCTTGCAGCAACCGGCATCTCTCTGAGAAAAGCACCCGAACGTACTCCTCCGCTTCCTCGCGTTTTCATGTTTGTAGGATTATAGCACGCTTTGCAGCGTTTGTCAAGTCATACAAAACGGTAGTGCTTACCCTTTTCAACGGCAAACGAAGAAACGCCGTTTGCAAAGGAGACCTCGATCTCCCTGCCCTCGGTTTCGCCGTCAAGCTCGTGCACAAGCATGATCTTGCCGTCATATTTCATTGCGCACCTGCCGTCCGCGTTTGCGTGCAGCGTGCCCTGCTTCAGCCGTCCGTGCGTCCACTCTGCGTCAACAGTAAAACCGCCGCGCGCACAAAGCCCGGTAAAGCTGCCGGTGGTCCATTCTCTCGGCACTGCAGGCAAAATGCGCAGCACACCGCCGTGGCTTTGCAGCAGCATTTCCGCAACGCCGGCGGTAAAGCCGAAGTTGCCGTCGATTTGGAACGGCGGATGGGTGCCGAAGAGGTTTTTGAGAATCGTTGTTTCCACTGTCTGCGCGATGATGCGCGCACACGCGTCGCCGTCGCCGAGTCTTGCGCGGCAGCAAAGCCGGTGCGCGAGCGCCCAGCCGGTTGTTTTTTCGCCGCGCCAATCCAGCGATTTTGCCGCGCCCGCTTGCAGCGCAGGCGTTGTTTCATCGATCAGATCGAACGGATACAGACCCAGCAGGTGCGAGATGTGGCGGTGATGCTTTTCGGTGTCTGCGCGCTCTGCGCGGGAAAAGCTGTCTTCGTTCCACCACTCCTTGACCACGCCCTTTTTGCTGAGCGAAAGCGGCTGCAAACGATCCTTTTGCGCGGCGATTTTTTGCAGCAGCGCGTCGTTGACCGCTGCGCCTTCGCCGCCTTCTTTCAGCGCCGCAGCGCCCTTGAGGACCGCGTCAAACAGCGCATAGACGATCGTTTGCTCAAATGTGCCGCCGATGCTCAGCGGACCTTGCTCCGGCGAAAAGCACGGCGACATCACAAGCCGCCCGGAGCGCACGTCTTCACGCAGCACATTGGAAAACAGCAGCGCCGCCTCCTCCATGGTCGGATAGATCACCTCGCGCAGCGTTTCAATATCGCGTGTGAATAAGTAATGCTCGAACATCTCCACCGCTGCCCAGGCGCCGCAGACCGTTGCCCAGCCCCAGCGCCAGTTGTGCCCGGGCACGCAATAGCCGAAGGGATTCGCCCAGGTGTTCGCAATCCAGCCTGTGGGGGCGTCCGGGTCGCCGCTGCCGATGCCGTAGACCTTTTGGGCGGCAAGGCGGCCGGGCTTTCGCAGCGAAGCGATGAAATCGAGGAACGGCACGGCGGTTTCGGCAAGATTTGTCACGAACGCCGGCCAGTAGTTCATTTGCAGATTGATGTTGAGGTGATAATCGCAGTTCCAGGGCGGATCGTTTTTCGCGTTCCAGATGCCCTGCAGATTCGCCGGCAGTGCGCCGTCGCGCGAAGAGGCGATCAGGAGATAGCGCCCGTACTGGAACAGCAGCGGGATGAGCGCGTTGCGGTATTCCTCTTTTTTCTCAAACTTTTTCAGCAGGTTCTCCGTCAGATACACGTTCTGCTCCTGCACTTCGCCCAAAGAGAACGTCACACGGTCATAAAGCTTGCGGTAATCGTCAAGATGCGCACGGTACAGCGTGCCGAACGAAACCTCGGTTGCGGCGTTCAAACGCGGAATCACCTTATCGCGCAGCGGATCGCTCCCGTCGCTAAAGTTCGGGAAGGTGTTTTGATAATCCGTTGCCGCAGCGGCGAAAAAGACCACGCAGGTCGTGTTTTCCACGCGGATATGTCCGTTTTCAAGCGCAGTGACCGTGCCGTCCTTGACGAGGAATTTTACGCCGAATGCGTAGCGCAGGCTGTTCTTGCCGTCGCCGTCGGGCGCTGTGAGGCCGTGGTTGTCGTTGACGGTGCCGGTGAGAAGGATCGCGTCGTCGATCGCGGCGCATTCGCCCTTTTGCTCGGAGACGAAATAGGCGTCAAAGCTGAACGTCGGCGGCTCCGGGGGAAGCTGCGGCTCCGGCGTTTTCTCTGTTCCCTTCTCCTTCGCCTTTTCCTTTTCGCTTTTCGGCACCTTGCGCTCACGATATGCGCTTTCGAGCCGACCGACAAAGACCTGATGAGGATGGGAGACGAAATAATGGCGCGAATACATCAGATTCGAACGGCGGTAGGTCACCATGGCCGAAGCGGTGTCCAGGTCGAGGTCGCGCACATAGTGGTCGCTTCCGCCCATTTCGTCAAACTGCAGATACAGCGAGCCGAGCGCCTGATAAGCGCCGAACGCGTCCGCGTTTCCCTGCAGCTTTTCCATCGCCGCCCGCGCCGCAGCGGTTCTGCCTTCAAAAAGCAGATCCTGCACCTCTTTGACAGCCTTGCCCTCATCAAAGCCGGAAAGCCCAGCGTTCCAGCCCTTTGCAGTCGGGCCGCCGGACCAGAGGGATTTTTCGTTGAAGGAGATCAGCTCACAGTCCGGGCGGCCGAACACCTTTGCGCCGAGACTGCCGTTGCCGAGCGGCAGCGCCTCGTTTTCCCAGCCGAAGTAGCTGAAATTTGCGGGGGAATTATAACACAGAATCATAGGTTACTCCTGACAAAAGCGTTTTGCCCAAAGGGAAAGTTCGCTTTGGGCAACGTCTGCGGAAAACACACGCGCGTCGGCGACCGCACCGCAGCCGTTCAAAAACGGGAGAAGCTTTTCGGCGGTCTTTCCGATATTGCTGCCGCCGGACGTGGCGAACAAAACGACTGTTTTGCCGCTCCAGTCATAGCTTTTCGCGAAGGATTCGATGACGTTCGGCGCGCCGTAGTACCAGATCGGAAAGCCGAGGAACACGGTGTCGAAATCCGCCCAGTTTTCCACCGACGAAGCAAGCGGAATGGTTTTTTTGCCGATCTTTTCGCGGTTGCAGCGCGAGAGCGGATTTGTCCATTTCAGATCGGCGGCGCTGTAGGGCACAAGCGGACGAATTTCAAACAGTTCGCCGTTTGCCGCCGCAGCGAGGGCGGACGCAAGCTTCGCCGTGGTTCCGCTTGCGGAAAAGTAAGCGACCAATGCTTTTTTCATACGATCATCAACCTCCAAAAAGAACGCCGGTCAAACGGCGTATTGTCATTTATTTTCCGGTCGAACCGAACCCGCCGCTGCCGCGCACGGTATCGGACAAGGTCTGTACCTGCGCATATTCGGCCGCCAAAAACGGCACAACCACAAGCTGCGCGATGCGCTCGTTCGGCAGCACCGTTTGCGGTGCGCTGCCGTGGTTGAACAGCGCCACCATCAGCTCGCCGCGGTAATCGCTGTCGATGACGCCGACTTTATTCGCCGGCGCAAGGCCGCGTTTGCTCGCCACAGAGGAACGCGCAAAAACAAGACCGACATAGCCTTCCGGAATTTCCAGCGAAAGCCCGGTCGGAATCAGCGTTGTTTGCCCGGGCAAAAGCACGGCCTCTTCTTCCAGGCAGGCATACAGGTCTGCCCCTGCCGCCCCGGCGGAAGCGCGCATGGGCAGCACGGCGTTTTCACGCAGTTTTTTTACGGGAATTTTCATACGCCGCACCTCAGCCCAGCGGGACATAGCTGCGCACGATGAAGATGCTCGCGCCCAGCAGAATCTGCGCGGCAAAATAGGTGCCGATGTTGAAAATCTTCAGCGGACGGTTCTTTTCCTGCCCGCCGAACAAAATCAACCCGAGCGTTGCATCCGACAGCAGGAACAGCACCGCGCCCACGCCGATGAACAAAAACACCAGCGCCATATGGTCGTTGAGTCCCCATGCCCATTCGCCGATGCAGTAGCGCCACGCTTTGACGACCATGAACGAGATCGTCACGGCATACAGCACCACGGGGATGACCAGATAGAGCTTTTGACGAATCTGCTTTTTATAGGCGTAAAACGCCAGCAGACCGACGAACGCGAGCACGAGCAGAATTTCATACCAGGTGAAAAAGCCCTTGTTCGGATACGTCGTTTGTATTGCGTGATGGAACGCGAGGAGATAGAAGATGTGGCCGCCGAGGAAGGCGAACAGTCCGATGCCGAAGACATAGATTTTGTCCGTAATCAAATGCAGGAACAAGTCGCCTGCCCAGCCGAACGCAAGCCCCCAAAGAATCAGCTTTGCGTAGTCGGTGTGATTGCCGGAAATTTTCATCGCCAGCAGACCCGCCGCAAAAAACAGCGCGGAGCAGACCATTTTATAACCGAACGATTTCCAGCATTTTTTCGGCCAGGAATATTTCAAAAACAATGGGACAAAGATGAATTCCAGCGCCACGCACAGCGCATAGAGAATTTTGAGAAACATACGCTTTCCTCCCGGAAGATTATTTGATCTTGCCGATGTGGATCATATCCACCAGCGGCGTGAGATACGGCATCACCGTTTCGATGGGCTTGCGCAGTGCCGGAGATTTGAACACGGATTTGACTGAGCCGACAAGGTTTTCCACCATCGCGCTTGTGTCGGGCAGCGCGGTCGGCTTGAGCGTGACAAGCTCACCGTGGAATTTCAACACCAGCTTTCGCGCGGCGGCAGCTTCCATCGGGCGGATGATGATCTCCAGCTCATTTTCGTTGTTCCAACAGCCGATGGCGCAGCTTGTAAACGGCATCTGGCCGAGCACGATGTTGTCGAAGCGGTATTCCCCGTCCATGCCGACATGGATGCGGTTGACTTCGCGCCCCTCCGACCACGAGAAGATCAGCTCGTTTTCAAGCGGCTCGATGGCGATGTTGGTGATGTTGCCGGCCTTGTCCTTGCCCATGAACGTCGCCGTCAGCGGCAGTGTGCTGACCGGGAAGCCGATCGCGTTGAGCAGCAGCGGCTTGTTGAACACGATGCGGCGCCCCTTGAGCTTTTGCTCCATCGGGGAACGCGGCTTTGCGCGCAGCTTTTCATAGGGCGGAATGGTGATCTCGATCGGTGCGGCGGATTTGTCAACATCGGTGAACGCCTTCGGGAAATGCTGCCATACAACGTCGCGCATCGCCTGCTCGTTGATTTCGCCGCAGTTGACGACCACCACGGCGTCCAGATCTTCAAAGGCGATGCCGAACTGGCTGAACATACCGTCGGCGCGGAAGCCGTGGGGATAGCCGCCGCAGCGCCAAAAGCCGTAGCCGTAGCCCTGCTTGGTGTCAAGCTGATCCTTGCTGTTGCACGTTTCGGTCTGTTTGGTCGTCGCCTTTTCCGCCCAGCCCTCCGGCAGCACCTGCTTTCCGGCATAGACGCCGCCGTTGAGATAGGTCAGCATGAACTTTGCGAGATCCATCGGGCGCAGCATCAGACCCCAGCCGCCGGCTTCAATACCGCGCGGACAGGTTTCCCAAAACGGGCGCTCAATGCCCAGCGGCTCAAACAACCGCGGCATCAGATAATCCACCACGCTCATGCCGCATTTTCTGTGGATGATGCAGCACAGCAAATACAGGTTTTCGTTGATGTAAAAGAACTCCGTGCCCGGCTCGGTCATCCAGTTGGAGCCGATGATATCCTCAAACCAGCGGTCCTTGGTCTTATCCATCAGCGGCGTCACGGAAAGGCCGCTGCGCAGCGTCAGCAGATCCTCCACCGTCAGCTTTTCAAGATACGGGCTGCTCTGCACCTTGCGCGCTTCGGGGAAGATATCCACAAAGCGCGTATCCAGCGAAAGAATGCCCTCGCCGATGGCAAAGCCGATGGCGGTCGCGGTCACGCTTTTGCTGACCGAGTACATCGCATGGCGGAACTGTGCGGTAAACGGTTCACGATAGACCTCGGCGGCCACCTTGCCGTGCCGGATCACGATCACGGAGTGCAGCTCTTTGCCGAGGGTCATGCAATGGTCAATAAACGCCTGAACCTCTCTGGAGCTGACGCCCACGGATTCCGGTGTTTTTGCGCGCGGAAGTTCAGTGGTATTCTTTTTCGGCATAATGATCTTCTCCTTTGTTTCCCTGCTTTTTATGCATATAAATTTGAACGGCGAGCACCAGCACAGCGAAAAAGAGCACTGTGAGCACTTTGCCGGTTGTGATCTGAAGGGCACCTTTGCGCGTTTCGTTTTCTCCGCGCAGCACCCGGGACGCCAACGCGTTTTGCAGCGCGGAAAGCGCCGACTGGCGCGCCGAAAGCGAAGCGTTTTCGCCTTTTGCCCCCTCCCCTGCCGCGATTGCGCTTGAAAGCGCTTTGGCGCTTTGTGCGCTCAAAGCGGAAAGGTCGGTCTGCTTTGCGGTTTCCATCGCAGAGAGCAGCGCCGGTTTTGTTTCTTTTTGCTGAGCGATATAGGCGCAAAGGCTGCGGATGTTTCCCGTTTCGATTACGGAGAAACCCCGGGAGATCATGTCGTCCCAGCCGGTCACGCTGTCGTCGCGCTGTCCGCACAGCTCCTTGCTTGTCATATTCACCATCGCGCGGCAGTTGCCGTTGGTTGAAAAGCGGTCGGCTGTGAATTTTTGAAAGCTGACGCAGAAATAGTTTTTGTTTTGATATTGCACCATCGGCAGCCCCGCCGCCGAAAGACGCTTTAAAAACGCATCGGCATTCATGACCACGTTGCCGCGATAGACGCCGAGCAAACGGATGTCGGGGTTCTCCTCCACGAAAGAAACGATCGTCTTTGCCGGCAACGCAACACGCGGAAAAACGGCGTTTGTCAGCGCGTGTTCACGCAGATAACCGCACAGCGCATCCAGCGCGGAAACGTCAAAATCGACAATCAGTCCGGCGCTGCCGTCAAGGGACGCGGCCACTGCGTCGAGCGTCGGCACAAGCTGTGAAGATGAGGCGCCGAACAGCGCGATCTGCATCTGTAAAAGGGTCTGCGTTTCATTCACAAGCGCCTTTTGTGCGTCCGTCAACAACACAAACTGCCCGTCCGCCGTTTTTGTTACGGCAACGGAAACAAGATCTGCACCCGCTTCGGCGGCGGCAAGAATCGCTTCCGGCGTGTTGGGCGTGTGCGCGGTTGTTTCGCCGCGATATGCCACGGCGAGCAGACCGCCCTGCGGCTTCGTCACATCGGCAGCGTGCGCCGTGAACAAAACACCGAAAAGCACGGCGCAAAACAGCAGCAGCGCCATGCAGTTTTTGAAACCGGATGAAAACACAGAATACTTTCTCATAATAGAGTTATTATAACACGAACGCCCCCGCTTTACAAGCGAAGGCGATAAAATTCGGCTTATCTGCCAAAAACGCGCTTGGCAAAATGTACACTTTGCATGGCGTCTTTGGCGTAATAGGTGGCGCCGATCAAATCGGCATAATCCTGCGTGAGCACCGCGCCGCCGACGAGTGTTTGCACCTGCGGCGCCCGTTCGCGCAGCAGCGCCACTGTTTCCTGCATGGAATCCAGCGTTGTTGTCATCAGCGCCGAAAGCCCCACCAGGCGCACATCATATTGCAGCGCCGCTTCCAGTACCTTTTGCGGCGGCACATCCTTGCCGAGATCGAGCACCTCAAAGCCGTAGCTTTGCAGCAGCACCTTGACGATGTTTTTGCCGATATCGTGGATGTCGCCCTGCACGGTGGCAAGCAGCACGCGGTCCCTGCTTTCTTCGCTTTGCGGCAGTTTTTGCGCCGCAACGGAAAACGCGGCGTTTGCGCTTTCTGCGCTCATGAGCAATTGCGGCAGGAACAGAACGCCCTTTTCAAAGCGTTCGCCGACCAGATTCAGCGCCGGAATGATCTGCGTTTCAATCACCTGCAGCGCGTCTTCTTTTTCCAGCAGCTCCTGCGCCGCAGCGGCAGCCTTCGCGGAAAGCCCCTTCACAATGGCATACATCAGCTCCGGCAGCTCGTCTTTTTTCTGTGTCTGCGGTGCGGCGGACGCCGAAACGGCAGCGCGCGGATGCGCCGCAGCAAACGCGATGTAATCCTCGCAGTGCGCATCGTTTCCCGCAAGCATCACACAGGCACGCAAGGTGCGCATGATCTCGTCGCTGCAGGGGTTGAGGATCGCGCAGTCCAGCCCGTTTTCCAGCGCCATCGCCAAAAACGCGGCTGTCACCGCCGGACGGTCCGGCAGCGCAAAGGAGATGTTCGACACGCCGAGACAGGTCTTGACGCCCATTCTTTTAATCAGCCGGATCGCATCGAGCGTCACACGGCCGGCGTTGTCGTCGGAGGAGACCGCCATACACAGCGGGTCCACGATGATGTCTTTTTTATCGATACCGTAGCGTGCGGCCTCGTCAATGATTGTTTTGGCAAGCGCACAGCGGCCCTCGGCGGTTGCGGGAATGCCGTCTTCGCCGATCGTCAGCGCAATGACCGCGCCGCCGTATTTTTGCATCAGCGGAAACACGGTATCCATGCTCTTTTGCTTGGCGTTGACCGAATTGATCAGCGGCTTGCCGTTATAGATGCGCAGCGCCTGTTCGAGTGCGGACGCCCGCACGGTATCGATCTGCAGCGGCAGGTTCAGCACGCTTTGCAGCTCCTTCACGGTTTTGACCAGCGTGGCGGTCTCGTCGATCTCCGCAAGGCCGACGTTCACATCGAGCACCTCGGCGCCGCTTTCCTGCTGGGCAATGCCCTCGCGCACAAGGTAATCGAGATCGCCGCGCCGCAGCGCGTCCTTGAGCTTGGGCTTGCCGGTGGGATTGATCCGCTCGCCGATCACGACCGCTTTTTTGCCGAAGGTCACGGCGTGCGTATAGGAGGAGATGACCGTGGTTTCTTTTTTTTGCGGCGCAGAAAAAGGCACATCCGCCGTCTTTTGCAAAAGCAGACGGATAAACTCCGGCGTTGTGCCGCAGCAGCCGCCGAGCGCCTGCACGCCGAGCTGCGCGATTTCACGCATGATGAGCGAAAACGCTTGAGCGTCCACGTCGAACACCGTGTGTCCGTTTTCCACCCGCGGCACCCCGGCGTTCGGGTTGATGATGACCGGCAGCGACGCGTGCTCCAGATATTGCCGCGCGATATCGACCATCTGCTGCGGGCCGAGCGAGCAGTTTGCGCCAAGCGCCTGCACGCCGAGCGATTCCAGCGTTGCAACCACAGACGCCACGTTTGCGCCGGTGAGCAGATGCCCCGTTTCGTCATAAGCGTTTGTCACAAACACCGGCAGTGTGGAATTCTCCTTTGCGGCAAGCACAGCGGCCTTCGTCTCATAAAGATCGCTCATCGTTTCGATCAAAATCAGATCAAAGCCGCATGTTTCGGCAATGCGCACGCTTTTTGCAAAGCATTCCACCGCCTGTTCAAACGGAAAATCGCCGAGCGGCTCGAGCATTTTGCCCAGCGGACCCATGTCAAAGGCGAGGTAAACGCTGCTTCTCTCGCCGTCAAAAAGCGCTTTCGCCTCCTGCATGGCGGCGAAGGCGGCGGGGATCATCGTTTCGAGGTTGTCAAATTTCAGACAGTTTGCGCCGAAGGTGTTGGAGGTGATGACGTTTGCCCCGGCGTTCATATAGGCAAGATGGATGTCGCGCAGCACATCCGGGTGCGTCAGATTCCAGTTTTCCGGCATTTCACCGCTCGGAAGACCCGCTTTTTGCAAAAGCGTGCCTATACCGCCGTCAAAATACGTGCGGCGTTTGTAAATGCGTTCAGTGAGTTTCATCTTCGTCCCTCCTGATGCCGATAACGGCGGTGACGGATTTGACCGGCGACATGAAAAACGTTTCGGAAAGCGTGATGCCGAGCTTGCGCTGCGCGTCCAAAAACTGCAGCAGATCGGCCTGATGGCGCAGCGCCACGCCGCCGTAGCCCGGCGAAAAGCGCGGACAGGTCTGCCGCCCTTGCGAGAGCGCTTCATTCACTTCGTTGCACCAGCCCTCCACTGCGGCGGATGCCAGCGCATCGAACACCGCCGCTTTCGCCGGGTCGGTCTTTTGCAGACGCAGCATGGCACGATCCACCCCGGCGCCGAGCGTTGCGGCAAACACAAACGCTTTTTTGCAGCCGGAAAGGTTCTTGGCCAGCGCAGCGCTTTCCACCTTACAAAAGGAAAACGTCACCAGCGCTTCATCGCTTTGAACCGGCGACGTTCTCCAAACCGCTCTCGGGGCGGCAACCGCACGCAGTTCGCGCTCACAAACGTCAAACAGCGCTTCGGCGTCCGGCGCAAGCACGCCGCGATAGCCGAGATAGCGTGCCGCTTCCCGGCGGTTGATGCGGATCGTCTGCGCGTTGCCGACAGACAGAAAGACCTCGCTCATCGCAGCAGCTCGCTGACGTTTTGCAAAATTGCCTCTGCCACGTCGGGTTTGTTCATCGAATAAATATGAACGGCGTTCACGCCGTTGGCGTAAAGATCAATGATCTGCTGTGTGGCATAGGCGATGCCGGCCTGCTTCATCTGCTTCGGGTCATTTCCATATTTATCGACGATGCGGCAGAAACGCTGCGGCAGCGCCGCGCCGGAGATGCGGCAGATGCGCTTGATGGAGCTTGGATTCGTCACCGGCATGATGCCGGCGACCACCGGCACCTGGATGCCGGCTTCGCGGATGCGGTAGAGAAAATTATAAAGAATATCGTTGTCGAAAAACATCTGCGTTGTGAAAAATTGACACCCCGCGTCCTGCTTTTCCTTGAGATGACGCACATCATCAAAGCTGTTGTCGCTTTCCGGGTGCGTTTCCGGGTAGCAGGCGCCGCCGATGCAAAACGAACCGTCCGCCGCAACCTCGGCAACCAGCTCGCTGGCATAGTGATAATCGGTCTCATGATGATCCGGCACACGGTCGCCGCGCAGCGCCATGATGTTTTCGATCCCGTAATCCTTGAGCGTCTGCATCTGGCGGTGCACCTGCGCCTTTGTGGAATTGATGCAGGTCAGATGCGCGAGCACGGGCACGCCGGTCAGATTCTGCACATCGGCAGACAGCGCCGCCGTATAATCGGAGGTGCCGCCGCCGGCGCCGTAGGTCACGCTCATGAACGCAGGCTTCAACGCCGCGATGTTCATGGCGGCGTTGAATACGGTGTCGATCTTGTCCGTTGTTTTCGGCGGAAAGACTTCAAAGGAAAGCGTCGGCTTTCCGCTTTTCAGCAAATCTATGATTTTCATACGATCACCTAATTTTTCAAGCTGTGCATCGGCGCCGGAATGCGGCCGCCGCGGGAGATGAAGGTTTCGGCGGAAAAGGGATGCACATCCATGACAGGCGCAGAACCGAGCAGACCGCCGAATTCCACCACATCGCCGACCGTTTTTCCCGGTGCCGGAATGACGCGCACCGCCGTTGTTTTGCAGTTGACCACGCCGACCGCCGCCTCGTCTGCAATGATGGCAGACAGCGTCGCCGCGCTTGTGCTGCCCGGCACAGCGATCATGTCAAGCCCCACGGAGCACACGCAGGTCATCGCTTCGAGCTTATCAAGCGACAGCGCGCCCATTTGCGCCGCCTCGATCATGCCCTCGTCCTCGCTGACGGGGATGAAAGCGCCGGAAAGGCCGCCGACATGGCTGCTGGCCATCACGCCGCCCTTTTTGACCGCGTCGTTGAGCAGGGCAAGTGCCGCCGTTGTGCCGTGCGTGCCGCAGTGCGCAAGACCCATTTCCTCCAGAATGCGCGCCACGGAATCGCCCTTTGCAGGCGTCGGCGCAAGAGAAAGATCGACGATTCCGAACGGGACGCCCAGCCGTTCCGAGGCTTCCTTGGCAACAAGCTGACCCATGCGGGTGATTTTGAAGGCTGTTTGCTTGATCGTTTCCGCCACAACATCGAACGGCTGCCCCTTGCAGCTTTGCAGAGCATGATAAACAACGCCCGGGCCGGAAACGCCGACATTGATCACGCACTCGCCTTCTCCAACGCCGTGGAACGCGCCCGCCATAAAGGGATTGTCCTCCACAGCATTCGCAAACACAACCAGCTTTGCGCAGCCGAAGCCGCCGGCGTCCCTTGTGCGGTCGGCCGTCTGCTTGATGATCTCACCCATGCGCGCAACAGCGTCCATGTTGATGCCGGCCTTTGTGGAGGCCACGCAAACGGAAGAACATACGCGCTCCGTTGCCGCCAGCGCAGACGGGATCGACGCGATCAGCTTTTTGTCGCTTTCGGAAAAGCCCTTTTGCACCAGGGCGGAAAAGCCACCAATAAAATTCACGCCGCAGTCCTTCGCCGCCCTGTCCATCGCCAGCGCAATGGGCGTATAGTCGTCCGCCGTGCAGGCAGCGGCAACCAGCGAGATCGGCGTGACGGAGATGCGCTTGTTGACGATGGGGATGCCGAATTCGGTTTCGATCTGCTCCCCGACCGCCACCAGACGCCGCGCCTTTTGCATGATTTTTGCATACACCTTCTCGGCGCAGCGCTGCACATCCGCGTCGGCGCAGTCCAGCAGAGAGATACCCATGGTGATCGTGCGCACATCGAGGTGCTGCTTGTCGATCATGTCCTGGGTGCTGACGATATCTTGCATATTATACAGCATGGCGTCACCTCAGACTCGGTGCATCCGCGTGAAAATATCTTCGCGCTGGATGCGCACAACCAACCCCATCGATTCCCCGATGGCCGCAAGTGTGTCGCTCAGCTCGGAAAAGCCGAGCTTGCTTTTTTCCAGCTCCACCAGCATCGCCATGGTAAAGAACTCCTGCATAACGGTCTGGCTGATATCAAGAATGTTGACGTCGTTTTCCGCAAGGCAGGTGCAAACACGGGCAATGATGCCGGTGGTGTCCTTGCCGGTCACGGTGATTATGGCACGCATGGGACCACTCCTCCAAAAGAAAGTCTATCTCTTTTATTATAAAGCATCGGCAAAATTTGTCAAGAGCTCGGGGCATAGAAAAAGTGCCCGCCGAAGCGAGCACTTTGGGTTTTGGGTTCTTAGAACTTGAAGATGCTGAACAAGCTCTTGAAGAAGTCGCTGAGGGACTTGAACAGGTTGGAGAAGATGCTGCCGAAGCCGCCGCTGCTGGAGCTGGAGCTGCCGCCCTTGGAGCTGCCGTCACCGACAACATAGTTCGGATATCTCACATAGATGCCCGGTTCAAGCGCGATGACAACCTTCACGAATTCGCCGATGTCGGTGTCGTCAGCCGCATACAGAGCAACGCTGTCGTTGACAACTTCTGTCGGAGTCGCACTGATGATCTTGCCGACGATCTGGTTGTTGGCATTGATCGCAACCGCGTTCTTGCCCTTTTCGATGGAGAAATATGTGCCATAGGTCTTCACGACGCCTTCGGTGTCGATAACCATACGCCATGCATGAGACTTCGCATACATCACAGCAGCGTCTTTGATGACAGCGTTCATTTCCTCAGTGTTGGACCACCAACCGGTCGTGTCGCCGATCTTGTTCCAGGTGCTGGAGGACTTAGCCTGTGCAAGCTTCTTGACAAGGAATTCACCGCTCTCACGCATCACAGCAAGAGCATGGATCGCGAAGTCCCAAGCGCGCTCGTCAGCTTTTTCTTTGGTCTCGGCTTCGTCCGCGTCCAGAGCTTCCGCCTTCTTCGGCATCAGCAGAGCGCCGGCTTTCGCAGTGGCGACATAGGGAGGAACGCAGTCTTCGATTTCAACAAGCTCAGCAAGAGAGGTCATGTATTCATAGAGGTTCTGGGTGTTGAACACTTTCTTGCCGATGGTGCCGGACAGATGATACACAGTGTCGATGACAGCAGTGATCGTGTTGGTCTTCATCGCAGCGGAGATACCGGTCTCGATGCCGTCGATCGCAGCTTCTGTGACAAGCTCAGCGATGATGCGGTTACGGGACTGCTCAAAGGTTTCGCTCATCATACCCTTGATGTTGCGGGCAGCGTTCTTGATGGTGTCTGCATGGTCGCCGCTCACGTTGGCAATGATGTAGTCGAGCAGTTCTGCATAGTAGATGCTGGCAGACTGGATGGAGAGCACTCTTGCATAAGCTTCCACGTATTTCTTATAGAAATCGTTTGCCATGGTGCCGAAGTTGATGACGTTTTTCAGCACGTTCATCGCGGTGCCCCACTCGCTGCTGTTGGCAAGGTCAAGCACTTTTGTGAAGCTGTCGATCTTCTCAGCGATCTCGGCGCCCTTCTGCACTTTGGAGAGGATGTCAAGAATCTTTTCAAAGGTCTTGTTGTGATATTCTGCTTCAACCTTCTCAATGAGATTCATCAAGATGCCTTCGGCATATTTCACGTCTACATTGTCTGTGAAAGCGTTGCGCCAGGCGTCATCATAGGTTGCAAAAACGCCCATTGCAATTCTTTCCGACTTGAATTCGTTGTTTTCTTTGACATAGCTGATGTGACGATAAAGGCTGGCGTTTTCAATGTCAGCAACGATCGCGTCAGTCGGGTCTACCTTTGCAAAAGCGGCAAAAGGAACGACACTCAGCAGCATCAAAGATGCGAGCAGGATTGCGAGTACTTTTTTCATGGGTATCTCCTTCTTTCATTTAAATATTTAGGTTTTATCCTAAGATGATTATATGTCAAACGTGAACAAAAGTCAAATGATTTATTAAAAATTATTCAGATTCGTGAAAACTGCACAAGCCATCAGAACAAAACTCCACAAAAATGCACGAATATGTTTTTCTTTTTTGTGAAAAAATGAATCTCATACCCGTCTCAGAACAGCAGGGCGAAAAAGCAACGGCGGCACCGCAGAAAGTGCCGCCGAAAAAGGCTTTAAAATGAAGATCAAAATGGAGAATCCGCTCAGATGCGTGCAACGCCGGAATCGATCGCAGCCTGGGCAACCGCTTTGGCAACGGCGTCCTTCACGCGCTCGTCGAACGCCGCCGGAATGATGTATTCCGGATTCAGCTCTTCGTCGGAAACGAGGTTCGCCAGCGCATAGGAAGCGGCGACCTTCATTTCGTCGTTGATGTCGCTTGCGCGCACGTCAAGCGCACCGCGGAAGATGCCCGGGAACGCAAGGACGTTGTTGATCTGGTTCGGGAAATCGCTGCGGCCGGTGGAAACAACGGCTGCGCCGGCTTCCTTAGCTTCGTCCGGGAAAATTTCCGGAGTCGGGTTTGCGCAGGCAAAGATGATGGGATCTTTCGCCATGGTGCGGACCATGTCCTTGGTCAGCGTGCCGGGGCCGGAAACGCCGATAAACACATCTGCGCCCTTGATCACATCGGCGAGCTTGCCCTTTTCCATCGCCTGGTTGGTGATCTCCGCCATCTCTTCCTTGATCGGGTTCAGACCCTCGCGGCCCTTATAGATCGCGCCGGTGCGGTCGGTCATGATGACGTTCTTGAGACCCATGCTCATGAGCAGCTTGATGATCGCGATGCCCGCAGCGCCTGCGCCGGAGGTGACGATCTTCACGTCTTCAATCTTTTTGCCGACGATCTTCAGCGCGTTGAGCAGACCGGCGAGGGTGATGATCGCGGTGCCGTGCTGGTCATCGTGGAAGATGGGGATGTCGCAGCGCTCTTTGAGCTTCTTCTCGATCTCGAAGCAGCGCGGAGCGCTGATGTCTTCAAGGTTCACGCCGCCGAAGGAACCGGCAAGCAGCTCAACGGTATGCACGATTTCGTCCACATCCTTGCTTCTCACGCACAGCGGGATGGCGTCAACGCCGCCGAACGCTTTGAACAGCACGCATTTGCCTTCCATGACCGGCATACCGGCTTCGGGGCCGATGTCGCCGAGACCGAGCACAGCTGTACCGTCAGTGACGACAGCAACGGTGTTCCAGCGGCGGGTCAGCTCATAGGACTTGTTGATGTCCTTCTGAATTTCCAGGCAGGGTTGTGCAACACCCGGCGTATAAGCCAGAGACAGCGCGTCCTTGCTGTCCACAGCGGCGCGGGGTGTGACTTCGAGTTTTCCTTTCCACTCATAGTGCAGTCTGAGGGATTCTTTTGCGTAATCCATGGGTATTACCTCCGATGTAATAAATATACAGTTTTATATTGCCCGGAGAATCAGTTTTCCCACGGGAATTTGTAATCGAGCTTCAGATCGTCACGGACCTTGGACATTTCCGCCTGCACAGATTCGTTGATGGGCACGCCGCTGTCTTTTCTTTGCAGCCAGACGTTCCATTCCTTTTCGTTCGCAGACCAAATGCGCTCAGCGCCCGGCTGCTTCTTGGAAGCACGGACAGAGCGGATGATCTCGCCGGCCTTTTTGCGGCAAAGCTCTTCGCCGAGGAAGTGGTCGGTGTCGATCGCGATGAAGAAGTGACCGAGGTGATACGGACGCTTGTTGCCGTTTTCGTCCTTGCCGTCCAGATCTTTGCCGTAAAGGCCGTCCTGCAGCACGGAGGAGAGCAGTTCCACAACCATTGCGTAGCCGTAACCCTTGTAGCCGCCGAGTGCTTCGCCGATGCCGCCGAGGGTGGCAAGGGCTGCTGTGCCGTTGCGGATCTTGGAAAGCGCCACGCCGGCGTCGCCTTCCACAGCGTTGCCGTCGATGTCGATGATGGTGCCCGGATGGACGTCTTCACCGATGCGGGCATAATACTCGATCTTGCCGTTCTGGGTGATGGAGGTCGCGCAGTCGATGATGAAATCGAAATCCTCGTCGGTCGGGATGCCGATGGTCAGCGGGTTCGTGCCGAACATGCCTTCCACACCGAAGGTCGGCGCGACGGACGGACGGGCGTTTGTGCCGGTGATGCCAATGCAGCCCTGTTTGCAGGCCATGGTCGGATAGTAGCCGGCGATGCCGTAATGGCAGGAGTTGCGGACAACGACCATGCCGAGACCGTACTGCTTCGCCTTGTCGATCGCCATCTGCATGGACTTGTAGCCGATGACCTGACCCATACCGTCATGGCCGTCAACCACTGCGGTGCAGGGGGTCTCTTTGATGATTTCAAAATTGGTAACCGGGTTCTGGATGCCGTCGTTGATGCGGTCGATGTAGATCGGCTTAAAGCGGTTGCAGCCGTGAGACTCGATGCCGCGCTTGTCGGATTCGAGCAGCACATCAACAACGATCTTTGCGTCGTCAGCAGGAACGCCGACGCCTTTGAACGCATCTTCCATAAAGTTGCGTGCAGTGTCCCAGTCAAGAATTACTTTTCCCATGTGAATCACTCCTATAAATAATATACATTTTAATTATCCGTGAAAGTCACGGCGCTTTTTACTCTTTGTCTTCCCAATTCATTGCGCGGGTGACGGCCTTTTTCCAGCCGGCGTAGTACTTGTTGCGCACTTCCATCGACATCTCAGGCTCAAAGATGCGGTCGATCTCGCGGTTTTGCTCAATGTCCTCCAGGCTGTCCCAAACACCGACGGCAAGACCGGCAAGATATGCCGCGCCGAGCGCTGTGGTCTCCACACACTTCGGGCGGTCGACCTTCGTCTGCGCCATGTTCGCCTGAATGCGCATCATGATATTGGACACGCTTGCACCGCCGTCCACGCGCAGGTCAGTGATGTCGATGCCGGAATCCGCCTTCATCGCTTCGAGCAGATCGGTCATCTGATAGGTGATGCTTTCCAAAACGGCGCGCGCAATGTGGGCGCGGTTGACGCCGCGGGTCAAACCGACGATGCAGCCGCGGGCATACATATCCCAATACGGTGCGCCGAGACCGGTGAACGCGGGCACAAGGTAGCAGCCGTTTGCGTCGGGCACTTTTTCAGCCAGCTCATCGCAGCGCTTCGGGCTGTCGATCATCAGCAGCTCGTCGCGCAGCCATTTGATGACGGAGCCCGCGTTGAACGCCGAGCCTTCGATGGAATAGGTGGTTTTGCCGTTCAGGCTCCATGCCACGCCGGTGAGCAGCTTGTTTTTGGATTCCACACGCTTTTCGCCGGTGTTCATCAGCAGGAAGCAGCCGGTGCCGTAGGTGTTCTTTGCCATGCCGGGCTTGAAGCACGCCTGACCGAACAGTGCGGAGGGCTGGTCGCCGATGGCGCCGCAGATGGGCACGCCTTCGAGCTCTTCCATGCCGACAAAGACGTTGTTGCTCACCCAGCCGTACACCTGGCTGGAGGGCACGGGTGTGGGCAGAATGTTCATCGGGATGCCGAGCTTTTTGCAAAGATATTCGTCCCATTCCAGCTTGTCCACGTCGAACAGCATGGTGCGGGAGGCGTTGGAATAATCCGTCACATGGGTGCGGCCGCCGGTGAGGTTCCAGATCAGCCAGGTTTCAACGGTGCCGAACAGAAGCTGACCGGCTTCTGCAAGCGCCTTTGCACCCGGGACGTTGTCAAGGATCCATTTGATTTTTGTTGCGGAGAAATAAGCGTCCACAAGCAGACCGGTGTGCGCCGTGATATAATCGCAAAGCTCCTGATCCTTCTTGATCTCCTCACAGAATTCCGCCGTGCGGCGGCACTGCCAGACGATGGCGTTATAAACGGGCTTGCCGGTCGCGCGGTCCCAAAGGATCGTTGTTTCGCGCTGGTTGGTGATGCCGATGCCGGCGATCTCTTTGGGATCGAATTTGCCGCTGGCCAGCACCGAGGTGATCGACGTGATCTGGCTGTAAAGAATCTTCAGCGGATCGTGCTCCACCCAGCCGGCCTTCGGATAGATCTGGTCAAATTCGTTTTGCGCTTTTGCAATGATGTTGCCGTGCTTGTCAAAGACGATGGCGCGCGAGCTGGTTGTGCCCTGATCCAGCGCCATTACGTATTTTCCTGCCATAGTATTTTCCTCCTAAAACAGCATTCAAATAATTTTACCTAAAAAAAGCATTTTTGTCAATATCTATTCCGAAAACAGTCAAAAAGGGAGTGTTTTATTTGAACAGTACCCGCTGATTCCGTCGGAATGTGAATCAGCGGATACAAAAAGAATCTTGTCTTTTTTGCGTTTTCCCCTTGATTTTCCAATGCATCTTTGCTATAATGCATTCAAACTGAAAAGGAACCCCGTATGATGCTTGCAGGAGATGCGCATTTGCGCGACCGAAGGAGTCAAACTCTCAGGTGTCGGCAGCCAAGCAGCCGACCGGACTGTAAGCGGACGGAACTTTGGAGAAGCTGCGTTTTTTGCAGTGCCGAAGGTGAAAGCGCCTCGCGTGAATCTCTCAGGCAAAAGGACAAAGTTGGTTTTTCTTGCGCCGCTGCCCGTTTCGGGCGGTTTTCGGCGTGATGAAATCGCTTTTGTTTGAGCGGACCGCGTTGACACGGTTCGTTTTTTGTTTGATCAAAAAATGTGCACACGCACAGTGAAAGGAAAGAACCCCATGGAAAACTTTTTTGACAAACTCGCTGCCGTCAACGACGCCATCAACGGCTTCGTCTGGGTCAGAATCGGCCTTGTGCTGCTGATCGGCACCGGCGTCATCATGACCGTTGTCACCCGCTTTTTCCAGGTGTCCCACATCGGTCACTGGTGGAAAGAGACCATCGGCAGCATCTTCGGCAAAGGCAGCGCTTCGCGCGCAAAAACCGACAAAAAGAGCATCTCGCAGTTTCAGGCGCTTTGCACCGCGCTTGCCGCAACGATCGGCACCGGCAACATCGCCGGCGTTTCCGCCGCCATTGTGATCGGCGGCCCGGGCGCCGTGTTCTGGATGTGGGTCGCTGCCTTCCTCGGCATGATGACGAACTATTCCGAAAACGTGCTCGGCATTTACTACCGCCGCCGCAACCGTGACGGCGAATGGTCGGGCGGCGCCATGTATTACCTTGCGGACGGTCTCGGCAGCAAAAAAGGCATGAAGGGCATCAGCAAGGTGCTCGCCGTGCTGTTTGCGATTTTCGCCATCCTCGCCTCCTTCGGCATCGGCAACATGGGACAGGTCAACAAGATCACGCTGAACCTGCAGTCCGCGTTCTTTAAAAACCCCGAAGCGCTGGGCACTGTCGGCGGCATTCCCGTCATCAGCATCCTCATCGGCGTGGCGCTCATGATCCTTGCCGCCCTCATCATCCTCGGCGGTCTGCAGCGCATCGCCTCCTTTGCGGAGCGCGTGGTGCCGTTTATGTCCATCATCTATGTCATCGGCGCACTGATTATCTGCATCATGAACTACCGCAACATCGGCGCCATGTTCGCCGCGATCTTCAAATTCGCCTTCGGTGTGAAAGCGGCGGTCGGCGGCGCGGCAGGCATCGCGATCAGCCAGGTCATCACCCAGGGCTGCAAGCGCGGCGTGTTTTCCAACGAGGCCGGTCTCGGCTCCTCCGTGATGGTCCATTCCTCCTCCAACGTCAAAGAGCCTGTCCGTCAGGGCATGTGGGGCATCTTTGAGGTGTTCTTTGACACCTTCGTTGTCTGCACCATGACCGCCATTGTTGTGCTCTCCTCCGGCCATATCGACCTTGCGACCGGCTTTGTCAAGCAGGGCGTCAGCGACGCGACCCTGGTTGCGCAGGTCTTCGGCGAATCGTTCGGTTATCTCGGCGAAATATTCATCGCCATCGCCATGCTGCTGTTCGCGTTCACAACCGTGCTCGGCTGGTCGCAGTACGGCACCAAGGCTGTGGAATATCTCTTCGGCACAAAATCCACCGTGGTTTATAAGATCATCTTCGTGCTGATGATCATCTCCGGCGCTGTCATGACGTCCTCGCTTGCGTGGGATATTTCCGACACCTTCAACGGCCTGATGATGATCCCGAACCTGATCGGCGTTGTGGCGCTCTTCCCCGTGGTTTCGCGCATCACAAAAAACTATGTGAACCGCGTGATCAAAAACAAAGACGAAGCGCCCATGCTCTCCTATGACCCGCAGATCGAACGCGAGATGGCGGCCGCAATGGCGCAGGACGCAGCGGCACAGAGCGAGGACTGAATCATGCTTGACAACCGCAACGGCACGCTCTATAATCCCGTGGAGCCATGGCGCAAGCAGCGCAAGAAAACCGCGCATGATTTGAACCGCAGATTCAATTCTCTTGACGAAGAACAGACCGAACAACGGCAGCAAGTGCTGCAGGCGCTGCTCGGCGAAGTGAACGAAGGGGTGTTTTTCAACGGCCCGATCACCTTCCATTACGGCGTCCACACGCACATCGGTGCGCACACCTTCATCAATTTCAACTTCACCTGTCAGGATGACACCGACGTTTTCATCGGCGAACACTGCGATTTCGGTCCGAACGTCACCATCGTCACGCCCTGCCACCCGATGCTGCGTTCTGAGCGCGAGGCGCTGCTTTGTCCCGACGGAACCGCGCGGCGGCTCTGCTACGCCAAACCCGTGCACATCGGCAACGGCTGCTGGCTGTGCGCAAACGTGGTCGTCTGCCCCGGCGTTACGATCGGCGAGGGCTGTGTGATCGGCGCGGGCAGCGTTGTCACACGCGACATTCCGCCGCATTCCTTTGCCGCAGGCAACCCCTGCCGCGTGATCCGCACACTGACCGAAGCGGACTCTCTGCGCTGCCATCCGGAAATCCTCGGCGACTGCGCGGTGATTGACGGAAATAATAAAAAGAATTAAACTGACGCAAAACCGCTTGACAAGCGCGAATAATTTTTCGTAAAATGAAACAGAATTTAATAGGAGGTCATACTCATGAGCATTTATGATTTTATTCTGGAAGCGCCGAAGGGCGTTCAGGTTCCGCTCAAGGACTTTGAAGGCAAGGTGATGCTGATTGTCAACACCGCCACCGGCTGCGGCTTCACCCCGCAATATGAGGATCTGGAAGCGCTGTATGAACAGTTCCACGACAAGGGTCTGGAGATCATCGACGTGCCGTGCAACCAGTTTGCAGGTCAGACGCCGGGCACCGACGACGAAATTCACGAGTTCTGCACGCTGAAATATAAGACGCAGTTCCCGCAGATGAAAAAGAGCGACGTCAACGGCGAAAACGAGCTGCCGCTGTATACCTTCCTCAAGGAGCAGCAGGGCTTCAAGGGCTTCGGCAGCGGGCCGAAAGCGCTTGCCATGAGCGTCATGCTCAAGGGCATCGACAAGGATTACAAAAAGAACCCGAACATCAAATGGAACTTCACCAAATTCCTTGTGGACCGTCAGGGCAACGTGGTTGCGCGTTTTGAGCCGACCGAAAGCATGAAGAACGTTGCCGCGGCTGTGGAAAAGCTGATTTGAGAAGGGATAAAGGGAATGAGGGATTAAGGGATTGAGTTTCTCTTCCGAACGTAAAAAAGAACTGTGAAGTGATCGCAGTTCTTTTTTGTTATATGTGATGCATTTGACCGATCCCGGCGCACGCAAACTCAATTGATTTCCTTAATCACTTATTCTCTTAATCACTTAATCACTTAATCCCTTAATCCCTCAATCCCTCAATCCCTTAATCCCTCATCCCCTTCGCTCCTCGATTGCGCATTGGAAAACACGCAGCCGCAGTAGTTCTGCCGATATAAATGATATTCCCGCGACAGAACAATGGAGCGCTGGTAGCCGCCCTTTTTCTTGAAGTTGGACGGCAGATGGCGCACACCGAATTTTTCCGCCGCACGCTCCCCTTCTTCGTTGAGCACATCAGCGTCTTTCAACGGGCTGATCGACAGTGTGGTCGTAAAATAATCGAAGCCGCCCGCCTGCGCCTGCTTTGCCGCTTCCTCCAGCCGCAGCCGAAAGCAGACCCGGCATCGCGCGCCGCCTTCGGGTTCGTTTTCCAGTCCGCGCACTGCGTCATAATACCGCTGCGGTTCAAACGTGCCCTCCAAAAAGGTGATCGGGTGCTTCGCCGGCAGCGTCGCACACAGCCGCCGCGCCTCCTCCACACGATGGGTGTACTCCTGCGCAGGGTAGATGTTCGGATTGTAATAAAACAGCGTGATCGAAAAGAATTGCGAAAGATATTCCAGACAGTAGCTGCTGCACGGGGCGCAGCAGGCGTGCAACAGCAGCGTCGGCACCTCGCCCGCCGCCGCGTGGCGCTCAATCAGCGCATCCAGCTCTTTTTGATAATTACGCATAAAATCACCGCAGGCATTGTAGCATATTCCGCAAAAAAATGCAACCGCGCCCTTGACAACATTTGCGCGCGGTGCTATAATGCATTCAATAAATGTTACAGGGGTGCTACGGCTGAGATCACTGCTAAGTGAAACCCAACCTGATCCGGATAATGCCGGCGTAGGGACGTAATGAAACGCCTTGTGATGTTTAGAATTCACGGGCGTGTTTTTTTCGCCCAAAAAGAAAGGAAGATTCTCATGTCGAATCAAAAATCATCCATCTCCCCCGTGCAGCGGCTGGCGGAATGCGGCATCATGCTCGCACTGGCCGTCGTGCTCAACGAATTCACGCCGATCAAGCTGCCCTATGGCGGCTCGGTGACGTTCTTTGCGCAGCTTCCGATTGTGATCATCGGCTACCGCCACGGCGTAAAATGGGGTCTGTTCACCGGCCTTGCCATGGGCATCATCGAGATGCTGTTCGGGCTTGCAAACTTCTCTTATGTCACCGGCATCGCGGCTTACCTCATCCTCATTTTCGCCGATTACATCGTCGCGTTTTCCGCGCTCGGTCTGGGCGGCATTTTCCGGAACAAAATTCACAATCAGGCGCTTTCACTTGCGGCGGGCGGCGCACTCGTTTCGATCATCCGCTTCATCTGCCACTTCATTTCCGGCGCAACGATCTGGGGCGGCTACGCGGAGGACACGCCGGTGCTGATCTACTCGCTGACCTACAACGGCTCCTATATGCTGCCGGAGCTCATCATCACCGTGGTCGGCGCACTGATCGTCGGTTCCCTGCTCGACCTGCGTGCGCCGAGACTGCGTTCGCTGAAAAAGGCAAAGACGGCAAGCGCGACGGAAGAATAAGACGAAATTGAATCTGATGACCGCTCCGAAGTTCGGGACGGTCATTTTTTTGTTGACAAAAGAAATGATCTATGATACAGTATAGTTGCCAAACAAAGTTCAGCTATATAGCTTGACTTTTCCTTTCAGTTTAATATTAAAACAACGGGTGCTCTTTTTGTAAAAAAGTGCAGCCCGCTTCCCGTTGTTTTGTATTAAACGATCGAAAAGGAAGAACTTTGTTTGGCGACAAAGGGATGCACTTTTCATGCGTCCTTTTGGGCGCATTTTTTTGTGTCTTAAATCGCTAAAGGAAGGAGGTGTGCAAAAATGGCAAGAAAAACTTCAGCAATCAATAAAAGCCTTTTGTTTTTACTGTCAATCATCCTTTTATTTACGCTTTCAAGCTGTAAATCAAAGCCAAATCCCGTTCAGCAAGCACTTCAAGGAAGATGGGTGTATGGTTGGAACGCAAGTGCCATAGGGGTAGACTATTATAAAATGTATGAGTTTACCGAAAGCGGTGTGACCCATCTTTTCATTCGCGATGATGGAAATGGTATTGTAGAAGAAGACCATGGCACTTATAAAATTACAAAAGACGCTATCATTCTCACATTCGAAGGAAAAAGTCAAGTACAAATGGACTATACTTTTGAGAACGGTAGCTTAAAACTTACAGTACACAGAGGCTCTGTTGAAGAGAACTATGTAAAAATGAACAATGAACAGGAGTAATTAAAAATGAAAAAAACGGGAAAAGTATTTGATGTTTTAACCATTTTTGTTGGTTTACTCTTTATCGCAGCAGGAGTATATTTGTTTTTGATTGGAAATGATCACAACCCAAGTGGAAGCGGTCTCATTAAAGCATCAACATCAATTCAGTTTGGAGCTGACTTTTATACAACATCAGCACAGTACACAGGTCTGGCAGCTAATGTCTTGGTGGATCTGTTTGATCTGGTACGTTACGCCTTTTCGGCATGCTTTGTCTTATCAGGTCTTCTAATTGATTGCCGCGCAGGAAAAGCTCTTACAAAAGAAAAGAATAAAAAGACAAAACTAACGAACGTCCCAGTACAAACAACAAGTATGAATTCTTCGGTGTTTCCGGCACCAATTTATCACGGCGCAGAGGGAAGTATCCAACAGCCAAAGCAATAACAAATGCCGCTCCGTTCGGGGCGGTTTTCATTTATACCACTCCCCTGCAACAGAACAATTCCACATTCCACACTCCAAATTCCACATTGAAAAAAAGCAGCCGAACAACTCGACTGCTTTTTTATTTGAAGTCAATCTTATTTCAGGGTCGCCTTTGCACCGGCTTCTTCGAGCTTTGCCTTCGCAGCTTCAGCGTCGTCCTTGCTCATCGCTTCCTTGATGACCTTCGGAGCGCCGTCAACGGCTTCTTTCGCTTCCTTCAGACCAAGGCCGGTCAGTTCGCGGACAGCCTTGATGACAGCGATCTTGTTTGCGCCGATCTCGGTCAGCTCAAGATCAAATTCCGTCTTTTCTTCAGCAGCAGCGCCGGCAGCTTCCACCGGGCCCGCAGCGACGACAGCCGCAGCAGCGGACACGCCGAATTCGTCTTCCACCGCGTGAACGAGGTCAGCGAGTTCGAGCACGGTCAGGGTTTTCAGTTCTTCAATGATCGCAGTAATCTTTTCAGATGCCATGGTAATTTACCTCCATTTAATTCAAAAGTTGAGTGTTGTTACGCTTCTGCGGGCGCTTCTTCAGCGGCCGATGCTTCTTCAGCAGCAGGAGCGGAGTCTTCGCCGTCTTTGTCGACGATCGCCTGAATGGCGCGGGCGAAGGCGGAAATCGGCGCCTGGAAGGCACCCAGCACTTGGGCAAGCAAAACGTCGCGCGGCGGCAGCTTTGCAAGGCCGGAGATCTTGGCAACGTCGATCACTTCACGATCGAGGAAGCCGTTTTTGATTGTGAAATCCTTGTGTGTGTCTGCAAACTTGCTGAGAATGCGAGCAGCAGCTACGTAATCATCTGCGCTTGTGGCGATGGCGGTCGTTCCGTCCAGGACGGTTTCCAGACCGTTCAGCTCTGTAGAAGCAATGGCAAGACGAAGGAGCGTGTTTTTGACGACGGTGTATTCCACGCCGGCCTCACGCAGTTCCTTACGCAGCGCGGTGTCGTCGGTCACGGTGATGCCCTTGTAGTCGACGATGACGCCGGCGCAGGCAGCGTTCAGACGTTCCACAAGCGCGGCTACGACCTGCTGCTTCTGTTCCAAAACTTTAGCACTTGGCAAATGAAGTCACCTCCTGAAATTATTTTGTGCAACAGAAAAGCCCTTTCTCCAAACCGAAGAAAGGGCACAGTAAGACAACTTATTGCGCAGTCTCCTCGGCAGGCGGCAAAAGCCTTTCAGTTAAAACACCTGCTGTCTTTGGTGAACAGCTTGATTATTATACCGCATCGCGTTGGCGATGTCAAGTATTTTTGAAATTATTTTTCAGCGGCAGCGGAACCAACCTTGTTCGGGTTGACACGGATGCCAGGGCCCATGGTTGCAGCAACAACGCAGGAGCGGATGTACTGACCTTTGGCGGCGGCCGGCTTCGCCTTGATGATGGCGTCCATCAGCGTGGTGAAGTTCTCGTTCAGCTTTTCGGTGCCGAAGGAGGCCTTGCCGATCGGGCAGTGGATGATGTTGGTCTTGTCCAGACGGTATTCGATCTTACCGGCTTTTGCTTCGGTCACAGCCTGCGCCACGTTCGGGGTCACGGTGCCGGCTTTCGGCGACGGCATCAAACCGCGGGGACCGAGCAGCTTACCGAGACGGCCGACGAGACCCATCATGTTCGGGGTCGCGATCGCAACGTCAAATTCCATCCAGCCTTCGCCCTGAATCTTCTGCACGAGATCCTCAGCGCCGACCACGTCTGCGCCCGCAGCTTCGGCGGCCTTTGCGTCGTCGCCCTTGGCGAAGACTGCAACGCGGACGGTTTTACCTGTGCCGTTGGGAAGCACCACGGCGCCGCGCACCTGCTGGTCAGCGTGACGGGAGTCAACGCCCAGACGGATGTGTGCTTCGATGGTTTCATCGAATTTCGCGGTCGCGGTTTTGATGCTCAGCTCCAACGCTTCGGCAGGATCATAAAGGGAAATTTTGTCGAACAGCTTTGCGCTTTCAACATACTTTTTACCATGTTTCATAGTTCATCCTCCTATAGAGTGGTTCATCGGAATAGTTCCTCCCACCCGGAATCATGATTGTGAATCGTTAATCAGCGACAACAACGCCCATGCTGCGGCATGTGCCGGCGATCATGCTCATCGCGGTCTCAATGCTTGCAGCGTTCAAATCGGGCATCTTCTGCTCGGCGATTTTACGAACCTGCTCACTCGTGATGGTTGCGACCTTCGTCTTGTTCGGAACGCCGGAACCGCTGTCGATGCCGCATGCCTTTTTGATCAGCACTGCCGCCGGCGGGGTCTTGGTGACGAACGAGAATGTGTGGTCGGCATACACCGTGATGACAACGGGGATAATCAGTCCGATGTCATTCTTTGTGCGCTCGTTGAATTCCTTTGTGAACGCCATGATGTTCACACCGTGCTGACCGAGTGCCGGACCAACAGGCGGTGCCGGCGTTGCTTTACCGGCCGGAATCTGGAGCTTGATTAAGCCTACTACCTTTTGAGCCATTTTTTGCACCTCCAAAAAAATGTGGTTGATGGCGATTCGCGGAAAGTTTTGCGAATCTCCCACAGGGAGCAGCGCTCCCTCATCATAACACGGCTTTCGCCGTCAATGACTTTGTGTTTGTGTTCCGGTTTCCCGGGTTCAGATTGCGGGTTCGACCTGAGAAAGGTCAAGTTCCACCGGCGTTTCACGGCCGAGCATGGAAATCATCACGACCACGATCTCTTTCGAAAGGTCGATGCTGTCCACAATGCCGCTGTAGCCGTCGAACGGACCGCTCTGAATGTTGACAAGGTCGCCGACCTTGTAGTTGACCTCTACTGACTTCTTTTCGATGCCGAGTGCGGCAACTTCCTCTTCTGTCAGCGGAATCGGTTTGCTGCCCGGGCCGACAAAGCCCGTGACGCCCCTGGTGTTGCGGATCAGGTACCACGCCTCGTCGGACATGGCGAGCTCCTCATCCTCAAACTCACTGCGCCGTCTGTAGGAGCAAGCGACTTTGACGAGCACATAGCCGGGGAACATTTTGCGCTCGATTTCTCTTTTTTGTTCGTCCTTGATCTCCGTCACCGTTTCCATCGGAACACGGACTTCAAAGATCTGATCCTGCATCCTGCGGTTTTCGACCGCGGTCTCAATGTTGGATGCAACCTTGTTTTCGTAGCCTGAATACGTGTGTACCACAAACCATCTGGCGTATTCTGACATTGTGACACCTCCCGCTGCTTATTCGGCAGCTGTTGTCTCAGCTTCAGTCTCTTCCTGAGCTTCGTCAGCCTGTGCGCTTTCGGCTTCGGTCGTATCCGCTTCGTCTGCCTTTGTTTCTTCTTCGGCTTCGGCCTTTTCATCTGCGGCCTCTTCACCTTCCGCCGCTTCGGCTTCGGTGTCTTCGCCTTCGGCTGTTTCGCCGTCCACCGTTTCGCTCACAGACGTCTCGTCGCCTGTTGCAAGCTTTTTCAGTCCGGTGATGCCGGCGGAAAGACCGGTGTCGATGCCCCAGATGATCAGAGAAACGATCACCACAACGAGCAGTACCACGCCGGTGCTTTTCAGCACGGTTTTGGCGTCGGGCCAGACGATCTTTTTCGTTTCGCCGCGCACGTCTTTGAAATAACGCTTGAGGCTCTGGCCGGTACGGGAGAAGAAACCGGGACGATCTGACTTTTTGGCGGCTTTCGCAGCCTTGGCAACTTTCGCAGCAGCTTTGCTTTCTTCGGTTTCGGCCTTCACAACCTCAGAAGTCTCGGCAGCCTTGTTTTCTTTGTCAGCCACTGTAGCGTACCTCCCGTCTTATTTTGTTTCCTTGTGGAGCGTATGTTTCTTGCAGAATCTGCAATACTTGTTCATCTCCAGTCGGTCCGGATTGTTCTTTTTGTTTTTCATCGTGTTGTAGTTGCGTTGTTTGCACTCCGTGCAGGATAATGTGATTTTCACGCGCATGACGGCACCTCCATTAAACTTGGATTATTTTCGGTCCTTCACTTTTGCAAAAGACCTTTCAGGCCTCCCTCTCTCGCGGCACAAAAAGAAAGCCCTCGACAGAGGTAGAGTTATCATAGCACAAACTCACCCGTTCGTCAAGGGCTTTTTTCAATTTTTTTTGGTTTTTCCTGACAATCGTTACACGATCTCGGCGCTTTGGATCACGATGTCCTCCACCGGGGACGTCGGCACACGGTCAAAGCCGTTGGACACGCGCTCAATTTCGCAGAACGCGTCCACGGTGTCCATGCCGTCGATCACCTTGGCGAACGCAGCGTAGTCGCCGTCAAGGAAGGTGGCGTCGTCATAGCAGATGAAGAACTGGCTGGAAGCCGAATCCTTGACCGTCGTGCGTGCCATCGACACCACGCCGCGCGTGTGGCTCAGTGTGTTCTGGCTGAAGCCGTTGGATGCAAACTCGCCTTTGATGGACGGGGTGTCGGCACCCTCGCCGCCCTGCGCCATAAAGCCGGGATAGATGCGGTGGAAGGTTGTGCCGCTGTAATAGCCGCTTTTCACAAGACGGATGAAGTTTTCGGCGGTCTTCGGCGCGTATTCGGGATACAGCTCCATGGTGAAGGTACCGCCGTTTTCCATGGTGAATTTTACTTTGGTGTGTTCCATATCTGTCGTCTCCTTTTTGCCCTGCTCGGAAGGCTGTGTTTCTGTTGCTTTGTTTTCGGTTGCCCCGTCGGCTGCCGCAGCGCTTTCGCCTTTAGTATCCTTTGCAGCTTTGGTTTCGGCTGCCGCACCGCTTTCGCTTTTGGCGTCCTTTGCAGCTTCGGCAGTCTGCGTCTGTGCTTCGGCCGCAGACGTTGACGAATCCGCAGGCGTCGTGTCTTCGGTCGCTGTTTTGCCGCAGGCGGAAAACACGCCGAGCATCAGCAGCAGACAAAGCAGCAGCGCAAGGGGTTTGAATTGTTTCATGCAATCGCCGCTTTCTTTCATATAGGTGCTATTATAATGAAAAAACAAAATTTGTCAACCGAAGCGGATGACAAAAAGGAAAAAATATGCTATACTTTTTCACACAAATCTCAGATAAACAGGGTGATCTCATGAAAACAAGCCGCAGCTTTCCCGCCGTCACGGTCACGCCCAAGGGCGAGCGCTTTCTCAAGGAGGGGCGCGTCTGGGTCTTTGACGCGGAAGTGACGGACCTGCAAGGCGATTGCAGCAACGGCGATCTGGTGGATGTGGTGAATGCCAAGGGACGCTATCTCGGCACCGGGTTTTATAACAGCAACTCCAAAATCCGTGTGCGCATTCTTTCCAAAAACGCCAACGACACCTTTGACGCCGCCTTTTTTGCGCGGCGGCTGCGCTACAGCTTTGATTACCGCAAGGTTGTCATGGGCAGTGACTTTACCTGCTGCCGCCTGATCTTCGGCGAAGCGGACGGCTTTCCGGGGCTCACAGTGGACCGCTTCGGCGATGTGCTGGTCACACAGACGCTTTCGCTCGGCATCGAGCAGCGCAAGGGCATGATCTTTCCGCTGATGGCGCAGATTTTGTCGGACATGGGTGCGCCGGTGCGTGCGATCTATGAGCGCAACGACGTTGCCATCCGCGAAAAAGAAGGGCTGCCGCAGTCCACCGGCTTTTTTGAAGCGCCGGGACTTGAAACAGACCTTCCCGGCACGCTGATCCTCACGGAAAACGGCATCGACTACGAGGTGGACTACATGCACGGGCAAAAGACCGGCTTTTTCCTCGACCAAAAATATAACCGCCTTGCTGCCGGCAAGCTCGCGGCAGGCAAGACGGTGCTCGATTGTTTTACCCACACCGGCGCGTTTGCACTGAACTGCGCCAAGATGGGCGCAAAAGCCGTCACCGCCGTGGACATCTCCGAAGAGGCTGCCGCACACACCCGCGCCAACGCCCAACGTAACGGCTTTGACAACGTGGATGTGCAGTGCGCAAACGTGTTCGATCTTTTGACAGAGCTCTACGCCGACAAAAACAGTCCGTATGACTATATCATTCTTGACCCGCCGGCGTTCACAAAAAGCAGCAGCACCGTCAAAAGCGCCATGCGCGGCTATAAGGAGATCAACCTCAAAGCGATGAAGCTGCTCCCGCGCGGCGGCTATCTTGCCACCTGCTCGTGCTCGCATTTTATGACCGACACCCTGTTTCGCCAAATGCTGCACAGCGCCGCGGCGGACGCGGGCGTTTCTTTGCGGCAGATTGAAGCGCGTCAGCAAGCCCCCGACCATCCGATTCTTTGGAATGTGCCGGAGACGGATTATTTGAAATTCTACCTGTTTCAGGTCGTCTGATTATTGCTTTCTTTTCTGCACCTTGCGCTTTTTGCCGTTTGCGTCGATGATATAGGTGTTTTCAAGGTTTGCAACCAGACTTTCACGGAACGAGGCGATGTAGAGCTCACGCAGCATTTTTTGCTCGTCGCGCTCCTCGTCGGTCAGTCCCTGCGGCGTTTTTGCCTTTCGTGCCAACGCGTTGATGCGGTCAATTTGAGCCTGTGTTACCATGCTTTTTTCACTCCCATGTTTTCCAGATGTCGGGGCGGTCGCCGACGGTGGCCTGCTTGCCGTTGCGCACAATCGGCATTTTGAACAGCGTTTGATGCTCCAGCAGCTTTTCTTCCTTCGCTTCCTCTCCCGCGAGGTATTTGATCAGCGTGGCCTCCTGCGCCTTGCTTTTTTCGTCGATCAGCTCCTCCACCGAGCATTTCAGCGCCGTGCGGATGGAACGCAGCTCCCCCTTGCTCATGCCGAATTTTGCAAGGTCGATAAACTGGAATTTGATGCCCCGCTCCTTGAAAAAGCGCTGGGCTTTTTTGGTGTCAAAGATTTTCGCCGTGCCGTAGATTTGAATATTCATGGCCGCGCCCCCTTTTTCTGTGCTGCCTAAAACTATAACATAACCGCGCCGTTTCGTCAAGTGCGAAAAGCTGAAAAGCGTTACAGGACACAAGGGCGTTCTTGACAAAAAGATGCAGGCTATATATAATAGAAACGAAGGGAGCGACCTTGGATGAATCAGCACTGCACCATCATCTGCGCCGGCGAAGTCGGACAAATCGACGTTCCGCCCGGCAGCTTTGTCATCTGCGCCGACGGCGGGCTTGCGCATGCAAAAAAGCAGGGCATCTCCCCTGCCCTCATCGTCGGCGATTTCGATTCCTTCGGCGCGATTCCGCAGGGGGAAAACGTCCGCGTGCACCCCGTGGCAAAGGACGAGACCGACTCTTTCCTTGCCGCTGAATACGGGATGGCGCAGGGCTGTACCGATTTTTTGATCTACGGCGGCCTCGGCGGACGGTTTGACCACACCTTTGCCAACATTCAACTGCTGCACCATCTTTGCGTGTGCGGCTGCCGCGGAACACTCATCGGCGCAGACGGCACGCACATCACCGCCATCCAAAATGAAACGCTCCGTTTTGAATCGTCACTGACGGGCAGCATCGGCATTTTTTCGCTGAGCGAAGAAAGCCGCGGCGTCACGATCAAAAATTTTCGCTATGAAGCCGAAGACGTCACGCTGAACAACCACACCTCTTTGGGCGCGAGCAACGCCTTTTGCGGAAAGACCGGCGAAATCAGCGTGCGCGACGGCATTTTACTCATCACATGGAAGGAGCCTATCCCATGACATTACGCGAAGCGATTGATGCGCGCCACAGTGTGCGCCGCTATCTTGAAAAGCCCATTGAGCCGGAGAAAAAAGAAGCATTGCAGCAGGAAATTGACCGCTGCAACGCAGAAAGCGGACTGCATATTCAGCTCATCACCGACGAGCCGGAAGCGTTCACCGGCGCTTTGGCGCGCTACGGCCATTTTTCCGGCGTGTCGAATTACATTGCCCTTGTCGGCAAAAAGAGCAAAACGCTGGGCGAACAGGCCGGCTATTTCGGTGAACGCGTGGTGCTGCTGGCGCAGCAGCTCGGGCTGAACACCTGCTGGGTCGCGCTGACGTTCAGCAAGCGCAAATGCAAGGCTGTGATTGAAAAGGGCGAAAAGCTGGCGCTGGTCATCGCGCTCGGCTACGGCGCAACGCAGGGCAAAGCCCGCCCGACCAAGGCGGCGGCCGACGTTGCGGACCTCACCGGCGCGCCGGACTGGTTCCTTGCGGGCGTGGAAGCCGCGCTGAAAGCGCCGACGGCAGTCAACCAGCAAAAGTTCCGTTTCCTGCGCAGCGGCGACGATGTGCAAATTGAGGCCACCGGCGGCGTTTACAGCGACGTCGATCTTGGCATCGTGAAATATCACTTTGAAATCGGCGCAGGACGAAAGCCGCAATAAAGATTCATGCTGCCCGAAGCGCTGTTCAAAAAACAACATGAAAGTCCGCCACAGGATGCCTGCGACGGACTGTTTTTGTTCTGATCACGAAGGAGGGCAAAAGCCCCTTCAGGAAGGTACATTGGTGTGCTCAGTCTTCCGTGTACATGATACCCAGAAAATCCGGAACGCCCAAAGGCATGAGCACCTTCATCGCCAATCCATATGCAATTTCAAACGGCGTCAGCAATGGCAGTGCAAACAGAAGCAGTATTTTCCACATAATACCATTCCCCTTTCAGAATCACTTTTCGTAAAAACGATTTGCAAAACCCGCCGGAAAACCCGCGTTATTTTCCGACACCCGGCAAAATTTTCGCAAAGATCGCTTGAACAAACGTAAACACCGAATGTACAAAACCGATCCACATGGTTTCATGCTCAGTCTGGCCGCACCAGGGGCAAGCATTGTCCGCTGCGGGCTGTGCAGGTGTGTCGGGTGCGTCAGGTGTGGTCGGTACAACCTTTTCAATCGTTTTGCTCTCGCGGCTGAGTTCTACGCCGCAATCGGTGCAGTAAACAACAATGTCAAAGCCGCCGGCCTGCTCTGTTGAGGGCGCAACATAGTTTTCCACAACCGGCGTTCCGGGAACATGCGCACCGGAAGGGGCAAGCTTCTCCAGCGTGACAGTCTCGCGGCTGAGTTCTTCTTCACAGACAGCGCAATATGTCACAAGGTCATAGCCGCCTTCTGCCTCTTCTGTTGGAAGCACAAAATTTTCAACGGCGGCTGCGCCGGGTGTGTGGCCGAGGGCGGGAATACGAACACCCCAATTCCGGTTACGCGCACCGCACTCCTTGCATTGCTCAAGAATGGTGCAAGTACCGGGCTGCGTGCAGGTTGCGGTGATATCCGTCATCTCCTGCGCTTCATAGTTGTGATTGTAGCCGCCGCGACCGACGATGAATACGGGATAGTGCGGAACTGTAAAGCTGTAAATTCCGGTGTTTGCGTCATAGGTCAGGTTATATTCTTCCAGTGTGTCAGGAAAACGGTAATCACCCAGCGTGTATGGTTCAATCACAATTTCCGATAAATAAGAACACTTTGCCTCTGTCATCGTGAATTTTACGACTGTTCCGGCAGGCGCGGTATACATACCGTTTCCGTCAACATTGATGTAGTGAATGGTATGGTCGCCGCCTCGGTCATATCGAAACATGGAATAGCCATCAAGACCGGTTGTCACGGACTCAAAACCACAAACAGTGCATGTTTCTGTTTTCTTGCAGCTATCCTTCGTCGGTCCGATTGAGCCGGTATAGCGATAGATTGGCTCGCCGAAGGTGTGCACCTCACAAGGTTCCGTGTTTTTGTTTTCCGCGCTTGCCGAAAACGCCACGCAGCAGACAACAAACAGCACTGTGAGCAAAGACAGCAAAAGGGTGATGGGCTTACGGGTAAACGGTTTTTTCATAATGGTTCCTCCTTCATCTGCCATCGGCAGAACAATAAAATTTCTAATTTAGTTTATCACACATCAAAAAGGAAGTCAACAAAAACAGTGACTTTTCTCAGATCACGGCGTCCTTGAAGCTCTCGCCGAGCAAAATATTGTTCAGCGCGTCGCGCAGATCGAGCGTAAGCGTGCAGCGTTTCAGATGCACAAGCGCGTTTGTAACGCCCATCACAAGCCGGTAATACGCCTTGTCGCTGACGCCTTTGCCCTGTGCGTCAAGGATGGACAGCCAGGTTTCGCCCACAAATTCCTGCAATGGCTTGTCCCCGTAAACAGCCAGCGCCGTGCGGTCGATGTAGGTTCTGCAGCCCAGCGCGCAAAGCAGCCGGTATACTGTGTTTGCCGTCGCTTTGAAATACAGCCGCGCGAGCGGGTGCAGCGGATAATACAGCTTTTCAAAGTTTTCGCCCTTGAGTCCCATCGCGCACAGGCGGTCGGTGAATTCCCGCTTTGTCAGCGCGGCGCCCTCCACAAGGCGGTCAATCAGCGCTGTGGCGTGCGCGGCAAGATAGCGCTGCGCGTCGATCGTTTTGCCTTCAAACGTAAAGCTTTTCAGCGTTTCCACATCAATCTTCAGCCCGGCGTCCGTGACTGTGACATACACCATCGGCGCGGGATAGCCGACCAGCGCGCCGACGTTGACCTCGGTGATCGTGTTGCCCTTTGCGGAGGTGAACGAACCGATGCACTGGATGTGGGAATGGCCGACAAACATATAGCGCAGTCCCGCGTCCGCCAAACGCGACGCAACCGCCTCCCGGTCGCCCACGCAGGTGCTGCCCACGCCGGTGATCATCGGGTGCACGTGTGTCATCAGCAGATGGTGCTCCATGCCGATGAGCACTTTGCCGTCCGCCTGCGCCTGTGCAATCTGCGCTTCGATCCACTGAAAATGCGGTTCGGAAAACCCGGCGGCGCCGCTGCCGTTCTGGTCGTCGTTGAGTGCGAGAATGCGCACGTTTTCGCCGACATCCACGGTATAGGAGCAGGTGCCGAGGTGAGTGATGAATTCGCTGTTTGCCTGACGCGGCCCGAAGTCGAAATAAAAATCGCGCAGCTCCTCATGCCCCATCACGGGCACATCATGATAGACCGCGTTGCCGGAAAACTTACGCGGGTTGCCGTCGCAGCACCAGTCATGCGTGGCAGTGATCACAAAAACGTCCTTTTTCTTTTGCAAAGCATAGAGCTTTTCGCGCATTTCTTCGTGACAGACGCGCTCGCCGTCGTTCGTGATGTCGCCGGCCAGCAGCACCGCGTCCGCGTCGCTGTTTGCAATCGCGTCAAACGCCGCGTCAATGATTGCGCCGGTTTCAAGCAGGCACTTCTGATCCGAGCCGCTGCGCAGATAATACGCCCGGCCGCCGTCGGCAAGCGTTTTGGAAAAATGGTGGGTATCCGCAATAAAAACAAGCTTGGTTTCCTTCATGTTATGCCTCCTGTTCCGCAGCCAGCGCCGCGCGGCGTTCCTTGATCTCCTCCATCATCTTGCGATGGCTTTCCCCGGTGATGTTATAAAAATGCATCGGCAGCAGCATCAGCAGATAGCCCAGCGCGGGCACAAGGACGGTCATCAGAAACAGCGCCTTGTTGGTTGCCGCGTTTTGTGCAATGGAGCCCTCCTCATGGCTGATGTAGCCGGTCAGACCGAGCACACGCAGGCCGATCGTGGAGGAAAACGTGTTTTCGATCTTGCCGGTGAACGACATGATGGACAGCATGACGCCCTCCACACGCGTGCCGGTTTTGTATTCGATATAGTCAACGGTCTCGGCCTCCATCTCCTTTTGGATGAGGTTCTTGAACTCCATCGGGATGGCGAGAAGTCCTGTGAACAGCACGACGAGCACACCGGTGAACAGCGAAACAGACGCGCCGGTTTCCTTGCCGAGCAGCCCCTTGTAGGTTGTCAGCGCAAACAGGGCGCTGAGCACAATCGCAAGCACACAGCAGACCTGATAAAACTTTTTCGGGTCGGCGCGGCGGCCGAGCTTTTCCATGATCAACGGCACCGCAACAGCGGCGATCAGGCTGCCGGGAAATTTGATGACGTCGATGAAAAGGTTATATTTGTCGTTGCTCATCAGGTCGTAGACGAAATAGGTCGAGACCTGCTCCGGAATTTTGCAAAGCACAAAGAAGATGTTGCCGAGAAACAGCATCAGCAGCGGACGGTTTTTGAACAGCAGGCGGAAGCACTCCTTCACAGACGGCGCGTCCTCCTTGTGTTCGGCGCGTTCATGCGTGTTGGCGTAGGTCAGCCGCGTGAGGATGACGATGCCCGCCGCGGCGATGATCGCGCTGGTGAGATAGGATTGCGGCCGGTGATCCTTGAAATAGGGCAGCAGACCTGCACCCGCCACAAAAACCATCGGAATTGCGCCGCCGACGGAGCGCACGATGGACGAAACGCCGAACAGCTTTGTGCGCTCGATCCCGCTGGGCGTGATGGAAAACGCAAGCGCTCCCATCGGGATGTCGAACGCCGTGTAGGTCACGTCGAGCAGCACAAACAAAATTGTGGTATAGGCGATGTTGAACCAGGTCGGCATACTGGACGAGCCGAGGAAAAACAGCACCATGACCAGCGCCACAAGCAGCGGCGCCCATTTGATATAGGGGCGCATCTGTCCGTTTTTTGTGCGCGTGCGGTCAACGATGACGCCCATGACGGGGTCGTTGATCGCGTCAAAAATGCCGCAGTAAAAGCGGATACGGCCGGCGACTTTCATCGCGCTGCCGGCGCCGCGTTCGCGTTCCAGCCGCGAAAAAAGCACGTTCGTCAAAAAGTAGTTGACATATTTGGAGGACGTCATACCCGTGTTCATGCCCTGCGCACCGCGCCCGAGCGCATAAGAGAGCGTCTCTTTCCAGCTCAGGACCGTCTCTTCACCGACGTCCTTTTTGATGATCGGACTGTTCAAAAATGTTTTCAGCTTTCCCATCGTTTTTTCCTCGACTTTCCAATGAGCGGTTTTTCAAACAACAAAACCCACATAAGGTTCGTATAAGAACATTATATGGGTTTTTTCTGCCTCTGTCAATACAAATCAGCCGCGCGCGCGTTTTTTCAGTTTGAGCAAAACCGGCGTCAGCGCCGCGCCGAGCACCGCGTTTGCCGCAGCCTCAACCAGAGAATTCACACCGGCAAACGCCGCCGCAAACGCCAGCAGATTCTTTGCGCCCGTGCTTTCCATGAGCGACGCCACATAGTCGGTTTTGCCGAACAAAAGCACGAACAGGCCGACAAACAGCACAGTGTTCAACAGCGAACCGCACAAAAAGCTGAGCGCACCGCTGACAGGCGAGGGCACGTTCTTTTTGGAAAGCGCCGAAAACAGCCAGACCGCACAAAAGCCCAGCGCAAGACGCGGCAGCAGGCAGACGATTGCGGTAAAGACCGGGTTGATCGACAGCATTGTCGCGCCGAACGCGCTCATGCCGAAGCATTGCAAAAAGCTGGAGATGCCGAAGGCGGCGCCGAGCAACAGCCCGCCCCATTTGCCGAGCAGAATGCCGCCGGCCACCACAGGCGCAACGAGCAGCGTGATCTCCACGATACCGATTTTGAGATAGCCGACAGGGGTAAACGACATCACGGCGATGATGGCGATGAACACAGCGGAGAGCGTCAGAAAGAAGATGTTTTTTTGTTTCATAGGGAACCTCCTGTGGGAAAATTCGGAATTCGGAATTCGGAATTCGGAATGAAGGTCGCGGGGCAAAAAGCAATGCTTTTCATGATTTTCCCGCGAAAACAACGAGTTTCGGTTGAATCGTTCGTCGATGATATGAGCGGAGTTGCTTTAACATTTTTGGCGCATCGCCGCAGGCGGCGCCCCACAATTCCGAATTCCGAATTCCGCATTAAAAAAGGGTGCGCGATCCGCGCACCCTTTTTATCAGTTGTGTCGATTGTTGTTTCTTCTGCGGCCCCCGTCACGACGCGGTTTGCGCGGTGCTTCGTCGTCGTTTTCCGGTGTCAGGCCTTCAATTTCGATCAGTGCGTCACGGCGGGACAGGTTCAGACGACCCTGATCGTCGATCTCGGTGACCTTCACGATCACTTCGTCGCCGACGTTCACGCAGTCTTCGACCTTCTCCACGCGCTTGACGTCAAGCTTGCTGATGTGCACAAGTCCCTCTTTGCCCGGGGCGATTTCAACGAACGCACCGAATGTCATCAGGCGGGTCACGACGCCGCGATAAATAGCGCCGATTTCGGGATCCTTTGCGATGGTTTCAATGATGGTCAGCGCACGCTGCGCATCCTCAAGCGACAGGGAGGAAACGAAGATCGTTCCGTCCTCTTCCACATCGATCTTGCAGTTGCATTCGGCGCAAATCTTCTGAATGACCTTGCCCTGCTTGCCGATGACATCGGCGATCTTTTCCACGTCGATCTTGGTCGTGAGCATCTTCGGCGCATACTTGGAAAGCTCCTTGCGCGGTTCGGCGATGCACGGCAGCATGACCTCGTCCAGGATCTTGCAGCGGGCAACATAGGTCTTTTCAAGCGCTTCCTTGATGATTTCCGGCGTCAGACCGTGGATTTTCAGGTCCATCTGAATGGCGGTGATACCGTTCTTTGTGCCGGCAACCTTGAAGTCCATATCGCCGAAGAAGTCCTCAAGACCCTGAATGTCAACCATCGTCATGAAGCGGTCGCCTTCGGTGATCAAGCCGCAGGAGATGCCGGCCACAGGCGCTTTGATCGGCACGCCGGCCGCCATCAGCGACAGTGTGGAGCCGCAGACGGATGCCTGCGAGGTGGAACCGTTGGAGGAGAGCACTTCGCTCACCAGACGCAGGGTATACGGGAATTCTTCCACCGAGGGGATCACCGGCAGAAGCGCGCGCTCTGCAAGGGCGCCGTGACCGATTTCACGTCTGCCCGGGCCGCGCGACGGACGGGTTTCGCCGACGGAATAGGACGGGAAGTTGTAATGGTGCATATAACGCTTGCTGTCTTCCTTGTCAAGGCCGTCCAGCAGCTGCGCGTCGCTCATGGTGCCGAGCGTGGTCACGGTGAGCACCTGGGTCTGTCCGCGCGTAAACATGCCGGAGCCGTGCACGCGGGAAAGCAGGTCGATTTCGGCGTCCAGCGGGCGCATATCGTTGATGCCGCGGCCGTCCACGCGCTTGCCCTCATCGAGCAGCCAGCGGCGCACGACAAATTTTTGCAGCTTATACATGCATTCGTCGATCTTCTCGATCTCTTCGGGATAAACCTCGTCGAATTTTTCATGCACGGCGGCATACACGGGCTTGAGCCGTTCGTCGCGGATACGCTTGTCGTCGGTGTCGAGCGCTTCCTTCACCATATCGATGGCGAAGCTCTTGATCGCCTCGAACATCGCCGGATCGGGATCCTGGGATTCGAACGGGATCTTTTCCTTGCCGACTTCCTTCTGGATGCCCTTGATGAACTCAACGATCTCCTGGTTGACCTTATGGGCATACATGATGCCTTCAAACATCGTTTCGTTATCGACTTCCTTGGCGCCGGCTTCGATCATGGCAACCAGATCGGAGGTGGAAGCAACGGTGACAGCCATTTCGCTGCGGTCGCGCTCCTCCTCGGTCGGGTTGATGACGAATTTGCCGTCTACAAGACCCACGGACACACCCGAGATCGGGCCGTCCCACGGAATGTCGGAGATGGAGATGGCAATGGACACACCGATCATGGCGGTGATTTCCGGCAGGCAATCGGGATCCACGCTCATCACGGTGGCAACCACGCCGACGTCGTTGCGCATATCCTTCGGGAACAGCGGGCGGATCGGACGGTCGATCACGCGCGCGCAAAGCGTCGCCTTTTCGCTGGCGCGGCCTTCTCTGCGCTGGAAGGAGCCGGGAATCTTACCCACGGAATACAACTTTTCTTCAAAGTCCACGGAAAGCGGGAAGAAATCCACGCCCTCACGGGGCTTGGCGGACATGGTTGCGGTGCAGAGAATCTCCGTTTCACCGTAACGGATCAGGCAGGAGCCGCCGGCGAGACCTGCCATTTTGCCGGTTTCCACAACAAGCGGACGGCCGGCGAGGGTCGTTTCGAATTTTCTGAATTCTGGGAACATAAACGTACCAACCTTTCTTTATTTTTTGCAAGGTCGGAACAGCAATAAATTCAGCCGTTGAAGCGCTTCAAAAGCTCAATTTAGTGCTAATCCGTGCCCTGCATGTTTCATAAATTTTACGCAAACAGCAGACACGGAAACCCGTGCCTGCTGTATGTGTGCTTCTTATTTACGCAAACCAAGACGTGCAACGATCGAACGATAGCGCTCGATGTCGTTCTTCTGCAGGTAAGCCAGCAGGTTTCTTCTGTGACCGACCATTTTCAACAGACCGCGGCGGGAGTGATGATCCTTTTTGTTGATCTTCAGATGCTCGGTGAGCGTGTTGATGCGGTGTGTGAGAACGGCGATCTGCACTTCGGGGGAACCTGTGTCGCCCTCATGCGTTGCGTACTCTTTGATGATTGCGGTTTTTTCTTCTTTCGTGATCATGATGTTTCACCTCAATAAAATATTTCATTCGCCGAACCCCCGGGGAGCGGTCGGTGAAGTCCGCAGCCTGAGAAGAAGGCACAATGCTGAAAGATTATAGCACACGTTTTCAAAAAAGTAAAGGGGTTTTGGGAAAAAAGTGGATGGGTAGATGTGTAGGTTTACAATTGATGTGAGACAAAAGAGTATAGAAAAAGTGATTGAGTTTTGTTAGAATAAGTTTACCACAACCACAACTAACAAGAAGGGACTCAATCACCATGACAAGTATAACACAACCGAAGATCAAAAGTC
>JAFTCX010000065.1 GCA_017454485.1 Clostridia bacterium
GACAGTTTTACTGCTTCAATTTTAAAACTTTTCTCATACGTCATTTGAACTCACCTTTCTTTGGTTTTTATTCTATCATCTTTTGGTGAGTTTGTCGACTCTACTTTTATGATAACACTCCAAACAAGAAATCTTTTCTTCTGCACCCCTTTCGTCAGCCTGCGGCTGCCACTTTCCCCGCTAAAGCGGGGACAGCTTACCCAGTGATTTCTTAAGTTGATGACATTGGGTCTCCCGCGGAGACCTCTCAAGGCTCCGCCTTGAGAAGCGCCGACCGAGTTGCGGGTTGCCGGTGGCAACCTCTGCGCAAAGCGCAGAAGCAACGACCGAGCCGGCAGGCGAGACCCCGGCAGGCGAGACCGAAGGGGGACCGCACGCCGCGAGGCGTGCGGTGGATGAGGCGACACCGGCGGCAGCGATCATTTTTTTGGGCGGAGCTGCCTGCGCACCAGCAGGCTCACCAGCGCCTGCTTGTCAAACGGGAGCAGCGGATACAGATAGGTGTAACCGTCAATGGTGCGCGTGGTGGCGATGACCGCCAGCACAATCAGCACGCCCGCCGCAAAGCCCCACACGTCGAACAAAAAGGTCAACAGCAAAATCAACATCCGGCACCCCTTGATGGCAAAGCCGAGCTCATAGCTGGACTGCGTGAAATTGGAGATTGCCGAAAACGCCATAAACAGCACCACCTCCGGCACAAAAATGCCAGAAGACACGCCGAATTCTCCCAGCACCAGCGCCCCCACAACCGCAAACGAATTGCTCAGCACGCTCGGCGTGTTCAGCGACGCAAGCCGCAGCGTGTCGATGATGAATTCCGAAACCACGAGCTGCAAAAAGATCGAAACGCCGTTCGGCTCGTTGACGAAGATGAAATACGTCCATTCCGGCAGACTTGCTTCATGAAGCTGCAGCAAATACCACACCGGAACGAACATCATCGACAAAAAGAACACAAACGAGCGCATATAGCGGAAAAATGTGCCGAGCATCGGCGGAAAGCAATAATCGTTCGTGTCCTGCACATAATCAAAAATGCCCGTCGGCACAATCATCGCGCTGGGCGACCCGTCCACCAGCAGCAAAATGTTGCCGCTGTTCAAGCAGGCTGCCGCGGTGTCCGGGCGTTCGGTATGACGAAAGCGGGGGAACGGGTTCCACGGCTGGGTCGGCAGCAAACATTCGCGCAAGCTTTCCTGTCCCATGGTCAAACTCGGCACATCGATCGCCTCCAGCCGCTTTGTCAGCCGCGACAGCCGGTTTTCGTCGGCAAGGCCGTCAATATAACACAGCACAACGTCGGTGTTGGAGCTGCTGCCGATTTGAAACTGCCGAAACGTGAGATGCACATTGCGGATGCGCCTGCGAATGAGCGCCGTGTTGGAGAGCACCGATTCCAAAAATCCCTCGTGCGAACCGCGCAGCAGCCGGTCGTTGTCCGGCTCGCGCATGGCACGCGCAGGATACACGCGCGGGTCAATGATCATCGCCTTGTCGAGCCCTTCCACAATCAGTCCCACTGCGCCGGAAAGCACGGCGGTGGAAAAGCGTTCAAGCGACGTTTCCGTGCCCGCTTGCGGACTTGTGACAAAAAGCTCCAAAAACGCCTGCGCGTTTTCCGCCTGCGCCACCTGCTTTTCGGAAAGCGAACAAAAAAACTCCAGCATCCACTCGAGCATCGCGTCCTTGATCAGCCCCTCGGTAAAGTAAAACGCCGCCCTTCGCCCGCCGATGCGCTGCCGCTTTACAATCAAATCAAAGCTTTCGTGCACGCGCAGATGGCAGTTGACCGTTGCCGTTGTTTCCTCAAACGCGGCCGAAAAATCGTTTTGTAACATTGCTGTTCCCCCTTCGTTTGCTGCGGTTAGTGTTACCGAAGGAAGGGAAAATATGCGAAGCAATGCGCAATGAGGAATGAGGGATTAAGGGAATAAGGGAATAAGGGGATAAGGGAGCTGGCAGGGAACAGGGGGTAGAGAGCGCAGGTATGAGTTGAGGGCAAAGCCTTCCCCGGTTTATCGGGGAAGGGGGACCGGCGAATGCCGGTGGAAGGGGTAAAAAAAGAAATTTTTTCTTTTGCGCCCCTTCGTCAGCCTTTCGGCTGCCAATCAAACCTCACCTGTCAGCCTTATGGCTGCCACCCTCCCCAAAGGAGAGGGCAAGGTGGGTGCTCTTTTGCCGTGAGGGTCGTTATAAAATGAAAACTGTACAATGAGCATTTTGTGACGAGCCTATCTATAAAAGCGAACCTAACTTGCCTTCCCCGTCCCACGGGGAAGGGGGACCGGCGAATGCCGGTGGATGAGGTAAACTGGACTTGTCAAGAAAAGTGCAGTCGAAAAACACACAAAGAAGCTTCGCGTTGGAAGAACGACCATGTTTTCCGCAGTGGAGCGTAGCGGAACGGAGGAAAACATGGTCGTGCGGCGGCGTCAGGCGGCCGCACGCGTCGC
>JAFTCX010000066.1 GCA_017454485.1 Clostridia bacterium
ATCCCGATTTCATCGGACAGTTTTACTGCTTCAATTTTAAAACTTTTCTCATACGTCATTTGAACTCACCTTTCTTTGGTTTTTATTCTATCATCTTTTGGTGAGTTTGTCGACTCTACTTTTATGATAACACTCCATTTTGCCTGAAAGCATGGTATAACAAAAGAGTAAAAATCACAGGAGGGTGATCTTATGAAAAAAACAAAACGCTTTTTCAGCTTGCTTATGGCGGTGCTGCTGTTGTTTGCTGCAACGCAAACCGCGTTTGCGTTGATTGTGGAAGAGGGCACCTGCGGCAGAAGCGTGACATGGACACTGGACAGCACCGGAACCTTAACCATCAAGGGGAGCGGGATGATGGCGATCAATGGCAGTTCAGGCAAAGATTATTCTACGCACGCCGCAAAGATCAAGAGCGTAAAAGTGACACAGGACGTGATGAGCGTCAGAGCGCAGGCTTTTCAGCGTATGACTGCTCTGAAAAGCGCTGTACTGGATGACTGCGTGCAGTTACTGAATCAGGAAGCATTCAGCGGCTGCACATCGTTGAGCACTGTTGTGCTTTCGGAAGGATTAACGTCCATTGGAAACAAAGTCTTTGAAGGCTGCAAGGCGCTGCAGGAAATCACGCTGCCGTCTACAACGCAATCTTTGGGCACGGGTCTTTTCCTGAATTGCAATGCATTAAAAACAATTACAGTGCGCAGTAAAACTGTTGCTTTTCCGAAAAAGCTCTTTGCCCCAACGTCCGCTGTGATTTGCGGTTATGTTGGTTCGACTGCCGAAACCTATGCAAAAACCTATGGCCTGCAGTTTGTCGCTCTTGAAGATCCGGCGCCGAGTCAGCCGACGTCTGTGCCTGCAACGCAGCCGCAGACTCCCGTAACAAACGGAAACGCTTGTCCGCTTTGCGGCGAGGTGCACGAAGGGCTGACAGGCGGTTTGCTTGGGTTTTTGCATCAGGCAATTTTCGTGATTTTGAAGCTTTTTGGGCTGTAAATTACAACAATCTGCAATCGGTTAGCAAAGGCTTACTCACTTTTTTGTTGAAATGCAACAATTTGAGATTTTTTTTAACAAAAAGCTTGATTTTTCAAAACATGTGTGCTAAATTATAACTATAAAGTTTATGACTTTAAATCTTAAAAGGAGGAACAAATCAATGGCGGAACTGAATGTATTTCTGGACAAGATTTTCGGTCAACTCTTTGGTGTGACAAGCCTGATCGCTACTTTCTTCGGCGGTCTTGCTGATCTTGCTACTGCTCCTGTTGATGCTGCTAACGGCGTTGCCGGTGTTGCTGCTGCAATCAAAGCGGTCAAAGATTCTCTTGTTGGCGCTGCTGAAGAGCTTCAGGCGGCTGAATAATTTGAGAAATTTGAGTTGGAACGAAAAGAAAAAGTCGGCTTTACCGGCTTTTTTCTTTTTGGATGTAGTTTTTATGGCGTAAAGCATTGATTTTTTTGCCATATCATGATAGAATACAGTCACAATCACATGTTTTTCTTGCGAATTCGGTATACTTTGACTGAAAGGAGGACGATTTCATGGAAGACTTCATTAAAGCTGTTCAGTTTGCTTTTGATGCGATTGGCACCGCAGACGCGTCAGTGATCGACAGCGCCAACGGCGTTCAGGATTATGCGGAAGCACCGAAACGCATCGCAATGGGTACGGATTTGTTTATCAAGGCGATCAAAAGAGTTTACAACTTTATTGCCGGTCTTGCAGATCTTCCGACACTAAAATAATTGACTGCGTGGCTGAAAAGAAAAAGTCGGCTTTACCGGCTTTTTTCTTTTTTTTGTCAACTTTTTCCCATTTTCGCTTGCATTTTCCTCCACAAGATGTTACAATAACTCATGATTATGACACAATTGGTTGTGCCGCATCAATTCTTAACGGAGGGAGGACGTGCAATGCTGCCGAGATGGTTGGATCTGTATGAAACGCTCACCACGTTTGCGCACGCGTTTTATCAGAAATGGTTGAACAGCGATTTAACGCAAGAAGAAGCCCAGGCCAAGGATCCGCTTTGGGAACCGCATGTGAAGATCATGGAAGTCATCACATTCGTCAGAGATACGCTTTCTGTTTTTATCAACGCGGGCTGATAAGCCTTGACATTTTCTCAAGAAGGAGGAACACCCATGATTTTAAGATGGTGGGATTTCATCGACGCGCTTTTTGATTTCAATTATTTTATCATCAAAAAGATCACCGGTAAAACCGATGAGGAAACCAAGGATGTGGATTTGGCGGTCGATCACTATAAAGATGTGGAATCTTTGATCCGCGGTCTACTCAAGTTTGCTTATAACGCAGGCTGAACAATAACACAAAATGTCTCCGATGCGTCACCGGAGACATTCTTTTTTTATGCCATCAAATATTGCCGCAAACGGGCGGCGCTTTCTTCCAGTTCGCCCTTTTCCTCATACAGCACGCGCAAAATGCTGTTGACGCGCTGCACCTCGTTAAAGTTTCCGCTGCGCAAAGCTTTCTTTTGCGCAAAGCGATAGCGCTCAATCACGCCGCTCTGCGTTGCAATGGAAACCTCATAGGCGTTGAGCAGCCGGTTCCAGCTCTGCATACGCTCAACCCCTTTCCGTTGCGCCGAAAATCAGCGCTTCCGCGCTCACGCCGAACAGCGTCATGCACTGCCGCAGCTCGCCGACGCTCATGGCGTCCGCGTCCTTTTCCAGCGCTTCCACGCGCGATTGCTCAATGCCCAGCATTGCGCCCAGCTCCGCCGTTGTTAAACAAACTTTTTTGCGATATTTGCGCAGCGCCGTGCCCGATTTGGAAGAAGCCTGCAGCTCCCGCTGCAAATCGCCGCGCAGCAGCGCCGAAGCGGACGACGAAAAATCGTCGTCATAGCGGTAGGACAGCGCATATTTCAGTTTTTCAAACAGCGTGTTCGTGATGCGCTCGATCCTGCGGTAAACGCTGGAGCGGTCGAGCCCCAACAGTTCAGACAGCTCGTCCGCGTTTTTGCCCTGATACCAGTGCAGGCGAATGAGGAGCTGATCCTGTTCGTTCAGCTCGTTGCGGATCACCTTGGTGAGCAGCGCGCAAAGCTCGGCTTTTCGCCGCCGCAGCAGCAGCTCGTCAAAGCGATTCTTGTCAAGCGCATAAATGTGGCTGAACGTGTTGACCGTCTGCCAGTAGTCATAGAGATCAAAACTTGTTTTCTGCATGGTAAAACCTCCTGAATTGGACTCTGTGATGCATTTGGATGCGCACGAAAGATAGCGAAATAAGAACGAATGTTCTATACTTCTATTTTACACGCGAAAACAGCGCTTGTCAATACAACAAAAGAACAAATTTTCTTTCAGTCCGAAAAAACGGACAGCCCCTGCATCGGCAGACAAAACAAAACCGCTGCGGCATCAGAGTCCGCAGCGGTTGCGTATTTCCTAAGGAGGAAAGGAAATACGTCAGCGTTTGATGTTGTTGATACGTTAGCGCTTGATTTTGTTGAAGCCGGTTTTCAATGCGTTAAAGAGATAGCGCACATAGACGACCTGCGCGATGAGGATCGCCTTGAGATAGGCGCGTGCGTCGAACTGCTTCATCCCGGTCGTGATGTCGGACATCGTCAAATAGATCGGGCGCTCGGTCGTGGTTGTGATCGGCTTTGTTTTGTCAAAGGTGTTCTTGCCGCCCTTGATGTTGAAGAAGATCGAGCGGCTGTCCATGGAGAACAGGGTGTTGTCCTCAAGATAATAGAAGCTCAGGCGCACATTTTTCATATCCGCGTCGGGAATGTTGCCCTTGAGTGAAAGCGAAACACTTTTTCCGCGCGGAATCTTTTTGCCGTAAACGTCGGCAAAGGAGAAGTCCGCGCCCTCCACCTTGATGGAGATCAGCTCCAGGTTGCTCTTGTTGGAAAGGTTCGTCACGGTCAGCGCGGTGTCGTTTTTCGTGATGGTGCCGAAGGGCGAGGTGTTGAAGCACGCGTGCAGGCCGAACTTGCCGTTGTGGGTGATCTCAAACTGCGGGAACGCCGGGTCGGTGTAAATGTCGGGGTTCTTGTCGGTATACAGCAGCCAGAGCACAAGGTCGGTGCAGTACTGGTCTTCAATGTACTGCGCGTGATACTGCTCGTCGATGAACCAGGTGTTTTCGGGGAGATATCCGTAGGCGCCGTCCAGATTCATGCGCGGGGCCACATGGTCGTGGGTCTTGTCGGTGCAGGTGACCGCCTTATCGGTGTAATCGGTGCGGTAGCCGTCGCTGAAGCGGGTGCCGTAATCGGTTGTTTTTGCGCCGGACGCGTCCTGCGCGGCCACAAGGCCGTCGGAGCTGATGCGCGAGCCGGTGACAGCGGGCAGATCGGTGCCGCAGATGATGTTGACCTTGACGCCCTTTTCGCGCGCAAAGGTCAAATACTCGTGCATGTGCGCCATCACGGTGTAATGGGCAAAGTCGCTTTTTTCAATGAGCACGGCATATTTTTCGCGCATTTCGGGCGTGTTCAGCTTGGCGTCCTTCACCGTGTCATAGAGCCGCAGGGGAATGAAATCCCACGCGCTGCCGAAGGAATACAGGATGTTGATGATGTCGTAGTTCTGAATCAGCGCGTTGAACAGCCGGTTGATGTTGTCCAGCGTCAGCCGGTTGAAGAACCATTCAAGGTTAGATTCCCAAACATATTCCGCGCCGCCGTTGACGGACGCAAGGGGATTGTTGGCATACTGCAGATACTCGATCAGGCGCGGCGCGTCAAAATGCACCTTGCCCATGAGGATGTCATACATGATTTGCACGCCGATGGCGGGGTTATCGAGCACAACATTGTTGAGATAGCCGAGGTTGAAGGTCTGATTGAGCTCTTTTTGGCTCATGTTCAGCAGCTCGCCGAGCCGTTCGGCGTCCCCGCCGCCCTTTGCAACGATGGACGACAGGCAGATGTAAAACGAGGTGTCCTCGCCGCCGTGGCTTTCGCAGAAGATGTTGACCTTTTTAGAGCCGGAGTGCCTGCGCACGTCCACGATGAATTTGCCGAGATCGCGCGCGCATTCAATGATGTTTTGCCGCCAGTCCACGGAGAAGCAATAGACGTTTTCTTCGCCGCGCATTTCACACAGCAGCGGCGTGAGACGCTTTTCCTTCACCGCTGTTTCAAGATAAGGGTTTTCCGCGCGGTGGGCGTTGATGTAGGCCATGTTGCTCTCTTCTGCCGAGCGCGGCCAGGTGCCGGTGTTGTAGGGCAGGGAGCCGTCGGGATTGCGGCGCATATATTTTGCAATTTCGGCAACCGCGTCGGAGATCTGCTGGCCGGCATAGGACGGGTCACGGTTGATGACGGTGTTGAAATTTGCTTTTGTGATATCGGGGATATCTTTCTTCACCACATTCAGCACATTGTCAAGGTTGAGCATCCAGACTTTTTCGATGATGTTGCCCTCGTCGTCGAACAGATAGATCTGCGGCGAGGTGTAGCCGCCCAGAACGATGGTGGGAATCACGCCTTCGGCGATCGCGCTCAGCGGCAAAACGCTGAAGATCAGCACGACAGCCAGCAGCAAGCAAAGTCCTTTTTTCTTCATAAAACAGCCTCCCAAGGATTCATTCTGACATTATTTTATACCTATTCACAAAATATGTCAATATTATTAACAAATTTTCATTGAATTTGAAGACTTTTTTATGAGCTTTCAACGAAGTCGCCGCTCGACGGCGCAAAGCTTGTAAAATTTTTTGCAAACCCCTTTACTTGCTTTGCCGCGGCGTGTAAAATAGACATGAAATATAGCGGAGGTGATCATGATGCAACCGGTGTATCATAGAATTCTTTTAAAACTCAGCGGCGAGGTGCTTGCCGGTCCGGATGGAAAGGGCATCGATTTTGACACAGTGAACAGTGTCTGCGCTGCGGTGCGCGATTGCGCGGCGCTCGGCGTGCAGATCGGTCTGGTCGTCGGCGGCGGAAACTTCTGGCGCGGCCGCAGCAGCGGAGAGATGGACCGTACCCGCGCCGACCATATGGGCATGCTTGCCACAACCATGAACTCGCTCGCGCTCGCGGATGCACTGGAACAGATGGGCGTTCCCGTGCGCGTGCAAACCGCCATTCCGATGCCGCAGGTGGCGGAGCCGTATATCCGGAACCGTGCGGTGCGCCATCTGGAAAAGGGGCGCGTCGTGATCTTCGGCTGCGGCACCGGCAACCCGTTCTTTTCCACCGACACGGCGGCGGCGCTGCGTGCGGCGGAGATCAACGCGGAGATCATTTTCAAGGCCACGAACGTGGACGGCGTTTATGACAAGGACCCGAACAAGTTCCCCGACGCCGTGAAATATGACACGCTGACCCACACGGAGATTCTCAATAAGGGTCTTGCGGTGATGGACAGCACAGCGGCTTCCCTTTGCCGCGATAACGGCATTTCCATCCTCGTGTTCAACCTCGCCGACCCGCAGAACATTGTGCGCGCGGTGAAGGGAGAAAATGTCGGCACAGTGGTGAAGGAGTAATTTGCAATGCGTAATTCGTAATGCGTAATGCGTAATGCAATGAACAGTGATTGAGGGAATAAGGGATTAAGGGATTAAGGGATTAAGGAAAGTGTGACGCCGCGCGGTGCGCAGCGCATCACATCCGTAGGGGCGGCCGGTTGTCGCAACGAAAAAAAGCTCCGGTGGAGCTTTTTTTCGTTGCGATTCCATTTTTGTTGCGGCAGCAGCAAAGCACTTTCAAGACGCCTGGTTTTTATATACGCAATCCCTTTTTCGCGGAGGTCACTACGGTTCGTTATTTTTGGCTTTTTCCGCACGGTGCCTCCGGCGGGTCCATTCTTTCTCTTTCTCTTGCGAAAGAGAAAGAATAGACGAAGAAAGAGAAAACGCTTGTGTACGGCGAAAGAGGACAGCCGTTTGCTCGGCAAGCTCGCAAGCCG
>JAFTCX010000067.1 GCA_017454485.1 Clostridia bacterium
AAGCACCTTGCTGCTGCGATTCCGGAGACCGTCAAGAAAATTGCGGTGCTCGACCGCACCAAGGAACCCGGCGCGCTGGGCGAACCGCTCTATCTCGACGTCATCGCCGCGCTTAATGAGACCGGCCGCACCGGCATCGAAGTCATCGGCGGCCGCTACGGCCTCGGCTCCAAGGATACCCCGCCGGCCAGCGTGTTCGCCGTGTATGATGAGCTTGCAAAGGCGGACATGAAGAAGCACTTCACCATCGGCATCAACGACGACGTGACCTATCTTTCGCTTGAAGAGAAGGAAGCCCCGAACACTGCGGCGCCCGGCACCATCGAGTGCAAGTTCTGGGGTCTGGGCGGCGACGGCACCGTCGGCGCGAACAAGGACTCCATCAAAATCATCGGCGACCACACCGATAAATATGTGCAGGCCTACTTCCAGTATGACTCCAAGAAGACCGGCGGCGTGACGATCTCCCACCTGCGTTTCGGCGATGCGCCGATCAAGAGCCCCTACTACATCAACAAGGCCGACTTTGTGGCTTGCCACAACCCGTCCTATGTGGAAAAGGGCTACAAGATGGTCAACGATGTCAAGCCCGGCGGCGTGTTCCTGATCAACTGCCAGTGGAGCCCGGAGGAGCTTTCTCAAAAGCTCAACGCTGAAGCCAAGCGCATCATTGCCAAAAACAACATTCAGCTTTACACCGTGAACGCGATTGACCTTGCCGCACAGATCGGCCTTGGCAAGCGCACCAACACCGTGCTGCAGTCTGCGTTCTTCTCTCTGGCCAAGGTGCTGCCCGCTGAGGACGCCATCGGCTATATGAAGGAAAAAGCCCAGAAGTTCATGAAGAAGGGCAAAGAGATCGTTGAAATGAACGAAAAAGCGATCGACGCCGGCGCCACGGCCTATGTCAAGATCGACGTGCCCGCCGAATGGGCAAACGCCGAAGACTGCAACTGCGCCAAAGCCGACGAAGGCAAGAGCGCGCTTGCGAAGCAGGTCGACGAGATCATGAAGCCCGTCGGTCTGATGAACGGCGATGCGCTGCCGGTCTCCGCGTTTGAAGACCACGCAGACGGTACCTTCGAGCAGGGCGCTGCCGCCTTTGAAAAGCGCGGCGTTGCCGTCATGGTGCCCGAATGGAACGCGAGCACCTGCGCACAGTGCAACCAGTGCTCCTATGTCTGCCCGCACGCAACGATCCGTCCGTACTGCCTGACAGAAGCCGAAGCTGCGGCTGCGCCGGAAAAGGCGATCCTTGTTGACAAAAAGGCCGGCAAGGGCAAGGGCGTTTACAAATACACCCTCGCGGTCTCCCCGATGGACTGCATGGGCTGCGGCGTCTGCGTCGGCGTTTGCCCGACCAAGTCGCTCAAGATGGTCTCCAGAGAGAGCCAGGACGACATGCAGCCGGTGTTCGATTACATGGTCAAGAACGTCACCGTCAAAGACGACGTGGCAGACAACACCGTGATCGGCTCCCAGTACAAGACCCCGCTGCTTGAGTTCTCCGGCTCCTGCGCAGGCTGCGCCGAAACCGCGTATGCCCGCCTGATCACCCAGCTCTTCGGCGACCGTATGTACATCTCTAACGCGACCGGATGCTCCTCCATCTGGGGCGGCCCGGCTGCAACCTCTCCGTACACTGTCAACGCCAAGGGTCACGGTCCCGCATGGGCGAACTCCCTGTTTGAAGACAACGCAGAGCACGGCTACGGCATGCTGCTCGGCCAGAACGCCATCCGCAATTCTCTGATCGCGAAGGTCAAGGACATCGCCGCTTCCGAAAAGGCGCCCGAGGATGTCAAGGCTGCCGCTGCCGCCTACCTCGACACGCTCTCCGACGGCGAAAAGAACGGCAAGGCTGCCGACGCCTTTATTGCCGCGCTCGAAGCGTTTGACTGCGATTGCGAAAACCGCAAGGCGATCCTCGCCAACAAAGAATATCTCGCCAAGAAGTCCGTCTGGATCTTCGGCGGCGACGGCTGGGCCTATGATATCGGCTTCGGCGGTGTGGACCATGTCCTTGCCGCAGGCGACGACGTGAACATCATGGTCTTCGATACCGAAGTTTACTCCAACACCGGCGGCCAGGCCTCCAAGGCGTCCCAGATCGGTCAGGTGGCACAGTTCGCCGCGGCCGGCAAGCAGATCGCCAAGAAGAGCCTGTCCGAGATCGCGATGAGCTACGGCTACGTCTATGTTGCCCAGATCGCGATGGGCGCGAACATGAACCAGACGATCAAGGCCATTGCCGAAGCAGAGGCATATCCCGGCCCGTCGATCATCATCGCTTACGCGCCGTGCGAAATGCACTCCATCAAGGGCGGCATGACGAACTGCCAGTCCGAGATGAAGAAGGCGGTCGAGTGCGGTTACTGGAACCTGTTCCGCTTCAACCCGGCGCTCAAGGCCGAAGGCAAGAACCCGTTCACCCTCGACTCCAAGCCGGGCGTGAAGGAAAACTACCGCGCCTTCCTGCTCAACGAAGCGCGCTATTCCGCGCTGACCCGCTCCTTCCCGGAGAGAGCTGAAAAGCTGTTTGCCGAGGCCGAGGACAAGAGCGTTGAGCGCTATGAGCACCTGCTGCGCCTGAAAGAGCTGTATGCGCCGAAAGCAGACTGATCAGCCGTTAGCAGTTAGCTGTTAGCTGTTAGCAAGTTAAGCCCGCCGTGGGAGGAATCCTGCGGCGGGCGAATTTGTTTAGAATGCTTGACAGCGTTTGATAAATCTGTTATGATTTCTTCGGTGCTTCGGCACCCTTGAGAGTGATCCATAACGGTGGACGGTTTGCCCTCTTTGCGGAGGGATATTTCCGAGTCCCTCCGACGAAAAGGGGGGGATGCCTTTATGCAGTATGTGACCTGGTCAGATTTGCTGGCGTTGCTGTTGTTGCTTGCAACAATCATCAATTTTGCCTTTGGCTTTTTTGCTTACATCACGCATAATAAAAAGAAATAACCGCCCCAAGTCCAAAAAGCGGCAGTTATTTCTATAACCATGTTTGAGGGCTGACCGTGAACCGGATCGCTCTCTTGCATTTTTATTATACGCTTTTCTGTTTGATTTGTCAAGCAGTGTCCGTTGTTTTGATTGCTTTTGCCCGCCGTGGGAGAAATCCTGCGGCGGGTTCCTTTTCTTTTTGGAAAGAAAAGGAACCAAAAGAAAACCATGCAGAAAAGGGCATAAAAAAACTCCGGTCGTCTGTATTGACGGTCGGGGTCATTTGTTGTTTGGCTGTTCAAGATGATCTAACGCATAAATAATGCATTGATTGATGAGCTCGTTACGACTGAGGTCTGCTTTTGCAGCGCTTTCATCCACTTTCTTTAGCAATATAGTCGGCAGACGAATGGATATAACCTCTTTCTCTTCTTTCTTCGGTGAAAAAGCTTCCATAAATTTTAAAACCCCCTTGACAATATTATATTCATTTTATATAATTTGTATGTATTCAAAATATAATATTAAAATACGAATACAAAAGGAGATATTTTTATGAAAAAAGCAAAACAGGTTTTATCCATTTTTTTAACGGTGCTGACGCTGGGAATGACAGTTGCTGTCTGTGTATTGCAAGTTGGAGCGGTAAGTATTCCGGCAGATGCAGTGAAATACGGCAGTCATTATTATAAGGCCTACGACGATCCTATGTCGTGGACTGATGCAAAAGTGTATTGTGAGAGTTTAGGTGGACATTTAGCAACTGTTACTTCATCAGAAGAGAATGACTTTATTTTTAGTATCATAAGGAATAAGACAAAAAACATATATTGGCTTGGTGGCACAGACAAAGAAACCGAAGGCATTTGGACATGGATAACCGGAGAAACTTGGAACTTTGCAAATTGGTCTTTGGGTAATCCTGATTATGGTGCACCCCCAAAACCCGATTGCGTTCGGGATGAAGATGATTATTTACAGATATATCGATCAGATATGACAGGAAATCCGCCAGGAACGTGGAACGATGATCCGGATGACGCAGAAAACCCAATAGAGTTTTATGCTTTGAATCATATTGGTTTTGTCTGCGAATGGGACAATATTTACAACCTTGGCGAAGAAACCTACAGTTTCAAAAACTATGGAGATGCGGATTCCAAAGGCGGTCATTGTTTTGGAATGTCTATTACCAGTTCTGCCTATTATACTAAACTGCTGAACATGAACGCACTCGGTGAAAAGAATGCACTTTATGCGTATAGCGATAGTGCATCAGTGCGTACGCCAATCTGTTACTATCAGGCAATCCAAGGTTCCACCTCACTTTCGGCAACGATTGCCGGCGGCAGTTCATATTATGGACGTTCATCTGATATTCTGTCAGACTGGAACGCCGTCATAGACGCTGTAAAAGACCACCAAAATGACGACCGAGGAACACTGCAAATCGGTTTTCGCGGCGCAACTTATGCCGGCAACGGAAGTGTTGTACGTGGCGGTCACGCAATCAACTTCCTGCGCTATGAAGTTGTAGACGGACAGGAACGCGTATATGCATATGACAATAATTTTCCGTCAACTGAAACATATTTTTATCTTGATGAAAACGGAGCCGTGCGACAAGCGCCTTTAGCAACTTTCCCCGTATCCATTGATTGTATTGCTATCAGAAGTGTGGCTGCATATATTGAAGGCGCGGGCAGATTCAATAAAATGCGCGCAATCTATGCAGACAAAGATTTGATTGCTATTGATGGAATCAAACCATATCTTATGGACGGTGATATAGAGTTTGGGGAACACGTTATGTTTGAACTCCCCGATGACTTGAGCCAAGTCAGAATCACGCCGCTGGCTGACGGAGCAAGCTTTACTTATATGGACGAAGTTTATACCTTCGACAAAATTGACAAAGACACCTATGGCATGTTGACGCTCGCTAAAGCAGATACAGACAAAGGAGTTTTGATCATAAATAACGCACCTGAAAAGATGATTGACGAACCTGTGAATCCGGATTTAAATCAACCTCAGCCGCAACCAGCTACCAACCTCTGCAAATACTGCGGCGAAGTCCACATCGGATTCTTCGGCAGTATCATCGGCTTTTTCCACAGCATTCTCGCCTTGTTCGGTCTGCACAAGTAATTCTTTTATGATACATCAACGCCCGCCGGGAATCTCCACGACGGGCATTTTCTATTTCTTTGCACGGTTTTCCTTTGCTTCTTTTCTTCCAAAAAGAAAAGAAGCTCGGCATTTTATGTATAATCAGAAAATAATATGAATAAAAGGTGAATTATTTTGCGCGGTTTGTGAATAATTAGACAAATGTATTGCATTTTTTTGAATTTGCGCTATGATGAAGGAGAAATAAAACGATAGGAGTTGATACCGTGTCAGAATCTGTGATGACCCGTCTCCCCCGCGCCGCAACGCCCGAAGAGGTCGGCGTCTCGTCCCGCGCCGTTGAGGCTTTTTTACATGATTGTGATCGTTTGGGGCTCAACCTGCATACGATTATGATCACACGCGGCGGAAAAGTCGCTGTGGAGTGCGCATGGGCGCCCTTTGACCTTTCCATCCCGCACACGATGTTCTCTTTTTCAAAACAGGTGACCAGCATCGCCATCGGCTTTTGCGTGGACGAGGGTCTGCTCAGTTTGGACGACCCGGTCAGCAAATTTTTCCCTTATGCTTCCGGCAGCCAAAAGCACGACACGCGAAACAATGCCATTACGGTCTATGATCTGATCACACAGCGTTCCGGCAAAAACATCTCCATTTTTACAACCAACAACGAGAAAAATGAATGGCTGAACAACTGGCTTGCCGCGCCGTTCAAAGGCAAAACCGGCGAAAGCTGGAATTATCTGAGCGAAAATATCTATATGCTTTCGCGCATTGTGACCAAGGTTTCCGGTCAGGGGCTGACCGAGTTTTTGACGCCGCGGCTGTTTGAACCGCTCGGCATTGAAACGCCCTATTGGGAGCATGACCACAACGGCTTCAACGCCGGCGGCTGGGGCGCGTTTTTGAAAACCGAGGATATGGCGAAGATCGGCGTATGCTTTTTGCAAGGCGGCGTTTATGACGGTCGGCAGGTGATTCCCGCCGATTGGATCCGTCAGTCCACGACCCGCCATCTGCAAAAGGTGCCGCCCACGTTTACCGATCCCTTGAGCTACGGGTTCCAGCTCTTTATTCAGCCGGAGTTCCGGGGCACCTATTCCTTTAACGGCCTGTATACCCAGTTTGATATTATGTATCCGGAGTATGACGCGGTCTTGACCTGCACTGCGGGCGAGCTGCGCGAGGCGGATTTTTTGCATAATGTGCATAAACACTTCCCGGGCATTTTTACAAAAGCCACGGAAGCGGACGCAGAGGGCTTTGCGCTGCTGCAGGCCTATGAGCAAAAAATTGCAGAGCGCAAACCGCCGATGGCGCGCCGCCGTCCCGAAACGGAAACCAAAATCAACGGCAGAACCATTCGGACCACAGCGCGCAAGAACGCGAGCATCCTCGGCAGCGGCAACAACTTCTATCTTTATGCGCGGGCCGGCAAGATCAACGATTTCTGCTTCAAGTTTACCGAAGATTCGCTGCAGGTGGAGTTTTCCGAAAAAAACAGTCCGCCCGCTGTGATCAAGGTCGGGCTGGACGGCGAATACCAGTATTCCGAGCTGCAGCTTGCCGAGCTGAAGGTGCCGGTTGCAAGCTACGGCACCTGGGTGAGCGAAAATGTGTTCAAGCTGGTGGTTGTGCCGCGCAACATGGCGCAGTACCGTGAGTTTTATTTCCGCTTTTTGCCGATGGACGTTGTCCATATCTCGAGCCGCGCGTTTCCGACCATCAAGGATACGTTTGAGTTTTATCTGCAATTCAACGGCATGAAGCCGTCCAAACTGCTCAGCGGCGTTTGCGCAACCGCAGCCGCCGTGCTCGGGCTGGGCGTTGACCCGAATTTCTACGGAGTCATCAAATAATACGGTTGTACGAACAAATCACCCGCCGTGGATGTGAAAATCCACGGCGGGTGATTTTTGTTTTTCTTGAAATGCTTGATTTTTTGGGGAGGATGTGGTAAAGTAAGGATGCTACACATATCGGAATTAGTTACACTAATCTGATTACATCTTAATATTTTATTTGGCCGAGTGTGTATTTTTATCATTTTGGTAAAAATACCAACTCGTTATTTTCGCGCTCGGCAAGTATTATTATTTGTAATCAGTGAAAATAGATATGTGTAGCAGCAATCAGAGTTGAGTATTTTTCGTGCGTAGCTCTGAGGGCTGCGCATTTTTTGTTGTCTTTTACCGTTCATCCCGAAAAAACGACCGTTCATCGAAAAGGTATTGTGTTTCGCGTTTTAGCACTTTAGAATGATGGAAAGATTCAGAAACAGGTGATGCAATGTACAATAGATTCTTGAAATACTTGTTGGACAATGATTCCAAAGCCGGTTTGTCAAAAGCAGGCTATGTGATCAGAAAAATCATCAACCCTGCAATTCGTTTTGGAATTCCCTTTACAACCAAAACGAAACTGGTAATTGTTCGGCGCGAGTATGTTCCGAAAGACATGCCGGTCATTTTTGCGGCAACGCACGGCTTCAAAGAAGATATTGTTGACACCCTCGTTGTGATTGACCGTCAGGCGTACATTCTGATTGGGAGTTTGTCGCAGATTTTTCATGCAATTGAAGGCGTTTCCGCTTGGGCGGCCGGAACCATTCTGGTTGACAGGCTCAACAAAGAATCCCGTCGGGCGTCAAAAGAAAAAATGATTCACGCGGTCAACATGGGTGCAAATGTTATCATCTTTCCGGAGGGTACATGGAATAAATCGCCGAACCAAATGGCAAGTGGCTTGTTTCCGGGCGTTTACGACATTGCAAAAGCAACCGGCGCATTGGTTGCACCGGTTGCCACACACAGAGACGGCGAATATGTATACGGAATTCTGGAACAGGCTTTTGATATAACGAAATATGATAGAGCCGAGGGCGTTGCGGTCTTACGGGACAAGCTTTCAACCATGCGTTATGAGTTGATGGACAACTATTCTCATATTGAGAGAGCCGCATTGCCGTTCGGCGAAGAAGCTGAACGCTATTGGAATACGTTCATTGACGACCTTATGCATGAGGTGGAATTCTATGATTATGAGGACGAACTTCACACGAAGTTTGTCGACAAGTCCATCACTGAACCCGAAGATGCTTTTGCGCATCTTGCAGAACTGAAGCCGAATCGAAACAATGCGTTTTTGTTGAACAAGAGGTTATAAGTATGTTTTCAACGCAAAAAGAAAAGCTGAATCGAAAAATCTTTGAGCAATATAAAGACTCCTTATCATCGTTTCATGATCTTGTCGGCGACGATTGTTCTGGTATGTCTAATCTGTTTTATCTCATAAACAAACGGTTTTTGCATTGGTTGGACAACGACCCTGAAATTGCTGTTTCAGAAAAGGAAATCTTGTTTCGACGCAAGTTTTATCGGATACTTCAGAAAATAGGTCCGGGCATTCTGAAATGCACGCAAGTTTACGAAAACAGAGAAGATATAGATCCCTCTTATGAAAAAAGGCTCCCTGTTGTTTTGCCTGAAAAACCGGTGATTTTTGTTGCAAATCATGGCTTTCACGATGATGTATTAGCAACCTTATTAGCAGCAGGCCGTCACCCCTATTTCGTTTGGGGTAGTTTACCTTTGCTATACAACACAATTGATGGGTTAGCCAGTGCCATGGTCGGCGGTATTTGCGTGAACAGAAAAAACAAGCAAAGCAGAAAGGCATCTATTCCAAAGGCACTGAAAGCAATGGAATATGGTGCAGATTTGATCGTGTTTCCGGAGGGCGGTTGGAACAAAACATCGGAACGATTGGTGCTTGATCTTTGGAAAGGTGCCTATACTCTTTCCAAAGCGGCAGAATGCGAAGTTGTTCCGATTGTTCATTATGTGAGGGATATGGAAATCCTGGATAAAAAGAGCATTATCCATACCGTTATAGATGATCCGATCCCACTCTATCAGATGACGCAGGAAGAGGCGTTGACTTGTTTGCGCGAAATCATTGCGTCATGGCAGTGGAAGATGGCAGAGTTGTATGGTCAATCCACACGTGAAGCGGAAATGAAAGGCTTTTCGACCAGCGACGAAAAGTGGAGAGCACACCTGACGGAGCGTATGAAAGGTGTTGCTAGATACGATTCAGAGGTTGAAAAAAACTCCGAATACAGATCAAAAGAAATCATACGCGCAGAAGATGTCTTCCGCCCAATTGCCAACATTCAAAACATCACACCGCAAAACGTGAAAGATGTTCTTTATGCAAAAGAGCTTGTAAAAACCATTGAAGAAAGCGATTGGCAAAAACTGTTTTGAACGTCAACAAACGCAACCACCCAACCCCGCCGTGGATTTTCACATCCACGGCGGGTGATTTTTGTCCGCTAACAGCTGACAGCTAACAGCTAACGACTAACGACTACCGACTACCGGCCTCCATCAATTTCAGCACCTCTCCCAGCACATCCGTCGCGCTTTGGCCGCGCATGCGCACCGTGAGATAGGAGCGTGTGCCGGCGGCGGAGACCATCACGCGCGAGCGCATGAATTTGCTCAGCGTGCCGATCACATTCGGGTCGATGCGCGGCAAAAACAGCAGCAGGGCGTCGCCGCGCTGAGAAATCTCCGTGATGCCGAGGGCAGCGGCGCGGTTGCGGATGCGCGAAACGTCGATCAGCCCCTGCACGCTGGCGGGCACGTCGCCGTAGCGGTCGATGCATTCGTCGATCACGTCCATCGCGTTGTCGTCGGTGCGGATGGAGGCGATGCGCTTGTACATGGCAATGCGGTTTTTCACCGCCGAAATATAGGTTTCGGGGATGTGCGCGTCGATCGCAAGGTCGATCAGACACTCCTTTTCCTCGGGCAGCGCGTCGGCTTCGGCGTCGTCGCCGTCCTTTTCGGTGTCAACCGCCTCTTTGAGCAGTTGCAGATACATATCGTAGCCGACCGCCTCCATATGGCCGTGCTGCTGTGCGCCGAGCACGTTGCCCGCGCCGCGAATTTCAAGATCGCGCATGGCGATGCGAAAGCCCGAGCCGAACTCCGTGTATTCGCGGATGGCGGAAAGCCGCCGTTCGGCTTCTTCCGAAAGCTGCTTTTGCGGCTGGTAGGTGAAATAGGCAAATGCGCGGCGGGCCGAGCGTCCCACGCGGCCGCGAATTTGATGGAGCTGCGCAAGCCCCATGCGGTCGGCGTTTTCAATGATGAGCGTGTTCACATTCGGCACATCCACGCCCGTTTCGATGATCGTGGTGCAAACGAGGATGTCGATCTCGTCCTCCAACAGCTGCCGCCAGATTTCGCTCAGCTCCTCCTCGCTCATCTTGCCGTGCGCAGTCGCAATGCGTGCGTCGGGCAGGCGCTGCTTGATTTTTGCCGCCGTGCGGTCGATGGATTCCACGCGGTTGTGCAGGTAGTAGACCTGTCCGCCGCGGCGCAGCTCACGCTCCATCGCTTCGACAAGCACATCCATATCGTGCGGCAGCACATAGGTCTGCACCGGATGGCGGTCGGCGGGCGGCAGCTCCAGAATGGACATATCGCGGATGCCGCTCATGGCCATGTTCAGCGTGCGCGGAATCGGCGTTGCCGAAAGTGTGAGCACGTCCACCATCGGAAAGCGCGCCTTGAGCTTTTCTTTTTGCGCAACGCCGAAGCGCTGCTCTTCGTCCACGATCAGCAATCCGAGGTCTTTGAATTCCACATTTTTGGAAAGTACCGCGTGCGTGCCGACAATCAGATCGATGCTGCCGCGCGAAAGGCCCTTTTTGATTTTTGTGCGCTCGGCGGGCGTGCGGAAGCGCGAGAGCATCTCCACCTCGATCGGGAAGCCGTCAAAGCGCTTTTGGATCGTTTGGAAATGCTGGAACGCAAGGATCGTGGTGGGCACGAGAATGGCGCACTGCTTGCCGTCGGCAACGCATTTGAACGCCGCGCGCAGCGCCACCTCGGTTTTGCCGAAGCCCACGTCGCCGCAAAGCAGACGGTCCATCGGGTAGGGGCGCTCCATGTCGCGCTTGATCTCGTCCACGGCGACAAGCTGATCTTCGGTTTCGTCAAAAGCAAAACGGCGTTCAAAGTCGCTTTGCATATCGATGTCGGGCGAAAAGGCGAAGCCCTTTGCCTGAATGCGCTTTGCGTAAATGCGTGCGAGCTCGGCGGCCATGTCCTTGACAGCCGTGCGCACGCGCTGTTTTGTTTTTTTCCATTCGTCGGAACCGAGCCGGTTGAGCTTGACGGGCTTGTCGGTGTCCTTCGGAGAGATGTATTTGGCAACGAGGTCGAGCTGCGTGACCGGCAGATACAGCACGTCTGTGCCGCGAAAGTTGATCTTGATGTAGTCCTTGATCCTGCCGTCCACAGTCATGGTCTTGATGCCGTCGAAGATGCCGATGCCGTGCACAGCGTGCACAACGTAATCGCCGCGCGTGATCTCTTCCAGGCTCGTGATGGACTTGCCCTGCTTGAATTTGCGGCGGTTCTTGCGCGCCGTGGCGCTTGCGCCGGTTTTGCGTAGGGAGATCAGCGCCGCGTTCAGATCGGGATAGGAAAACCCGCTGCTGAACGAGCCGGCAATCACGTTGACGGAAGAAGCGGAGAACGCCGCCGGGATGACCGGGTAAAAATGCGCTGGGATGCCCTCGGTCTCCAGATCATACGCCAGCTCCTTCGCGCTCTTTTCCGTGCCGGCGGCAACGATGCAGCAAGCGCCCTTTTCGCGCAGCGGTGCAAGATCCTCCTTGAGATAGGACAGCGTACCGTCCCATTGAAAGCCCGCCAGTGCGTTGACGCTCAGCAGGTCTTTGACCGGCAGATCGAAGGAGCCGCGCGCGAGGTTATCGGCAAACACGGCGCCTCTTTGCGCGTAAATGTCGAGCAGGCCCTGCCACGGCAGCGCAAGGTCGGCGAGCGCTTTGGTCAGGTTCCCTTCTTCGAGCATGAGCTTGATATCCTCAAGCAGCAGCTTTTCCGCGCCCTGCGCCTTTTGCTTGACCGCGCCGGATTCGCTGACAAACAGCAAGAAGTCGTCCGTATAATCAAACAGCGTTGCCGGCGTTTCATAAGCCAGCGCGAGATAGCGATCCAAACACGACAGGCGCACGCCGTTTTCCAAAAGATCCATATCCGCCGCAATCGCCGCCTTCGCTTTGACGCTGCCCTTGCCCTTGATGGTCGGCAAAAACGCGCGCAGCTTTTCCAGCAGTGCGCCGTCGCTGTCAAAGAGCACCTCGGTCGCCGGGGTGATGGAAACGGAATCCACCCGGTCGGTGCGGCGCTGCGTCTGCGGATCGAACAACGAGACGGTGTCGATCTCATCGCCCCAAAATTCCAACCGCAGCGGCACGGCGGTCTGCGGCGGAAACACATCCAATATGCCGCCGCGCAGCGAAAATTGCCCAACGCCGTCCACCTGCGGCGTGCGGCTGTAGCCGGCGGAAAGCAGCGTTTCGGTCACGGTTGTCGGCGAGATCTCGTCGCCGGTATGCAGTGTCAGGCTGCGGGAAAGCAGGGTTTCCTTCGGCAGCGTGTGCTGCATGGCCGCGTCCACGCTGCAAAGCACAAAATTGCAATCGCCGTCCAGCACATTGCGCAGAACGCCGATGCGCTGCTGCTCATAATCGCGCGAACAACTGTCCGTGGTACGAAAATGAAAGTCGCGCGCGGGATACACGGCGGCTTTTTCCGAAAAAAGATTGAGGTCGGCGCAAAGCTTGACGGCGTGCGCTTCGTCGGGACAGAGAATCAGCGCCTTTTTGCCGAGGTGGGCGCACACGGCGGAGATCCAGTGCGCTTTTTGCACGCCGGAAAGGCCGAGCAGACCCAGCGGCGTTCTGCCGGTTTGCAGATCGTCGCTGAGTCGGATAAATTCACGACTGTGCTTTAAAAGAGATGTAAATGCGGACATAGTACCTGGCTTTCCGTTTATTTCAGTAGTTTTTTGCCCTGCAGGGCGGTTTCAAAAATCATGGCCTTGTGTGCATCAGTGGCTGCTCAGTTGTTCCAAAATTTTGATGGCCTCTTTATATTCGTTTTCATTGCGGCGCTGCAAAAGCCGGCGCAGAAGGTTGTTGCGCCATTCCTTTTCATATGCGCCGTTGGGCTCTTTTTCGTTCATCTGTTCACTTTGGTGCATCAGCTCGCGCTTTTCGCCGAATTCCTGTTGCAGCGCGGCGAGAAATTCTTCGAGCGTATACACGCGCAGCGTTTCCACGCCCAGCGCGTACGCCAGCTCCTCCATTTGTTCAAACGCGCGAAAGCCGAAGCGTTTCACCAGTGCGCGGAAGTCGTCCGGCGAAAAATAATAGATTTTGCCGAGCAGATAGGAAAACGCCTTTTTCGCGTCCAGATAGCCGAGCTGCTTTCTGCGTTCGTTCATCTCGCTGCTGAAATCAAACGACGCGCCCAGCTCATCAATGTTGTACGGGCGGATATAGGTGACCTCGCAGTTTTGAAAATCGAGGTTATAGTTGACGCCCTTGATCGACGCGATATCCACCACAACAATGCGGTTATAGCCGCTGCGGCGCAGCATGGCCACCGGCGTGTTGTCGTAAATTCCGCCGTCCAAAAAGCGTTCGCCCTGCGGGCCGATGTTGTTGGCCAGCGGGATGCACGCCGAAGCGAGAATGTAATCGAGCAGTTGCCCTTCGGGGATGTCGTCGAGGAACAGCTCCAGTCCGGCGGGTTCGTTTTTGGAAAGCTGCACCGTGACCACGCCGTAGGGAATGCCGGCGGCGCGAATTTTTGCTTCGTCAATGTGCGGCGCAAGAAAATCGCGCACGGGCGACGCGTCAAAGCCGCGGTTTTTCAAAAATTCCCGCAGCAGCGCCGGATAATTTTTTTTGCTGAATAAATTGTCGGGGTCCTTGAGCGGCGTTGAGAAGTTGACGCCTTTGTCCAGCTCAATTTCGTTCCAAAGCTGTTCGGCGCCGAGATAATCGTCCGCGACGACCAGCGCACCGTTGATTGCGCCGATGGACACGCCGGCCACCGCGTCAAACTGCACGCCGAGCTCACGCATGGCTTTCCATGCGCCGAGCTGATAGGCGCCCTTTGCGCCGCCGCCGGCAAGGACAAGTCCGTAGGGTTTCATAGTTGGGTTCGCCTCCGGGAAAAGTAAGGGGGTAAGGGATTGAGGGGATAAGGGATTGAGTGAAGAGTGGAGAGTGAAGAGTGGAGAGCAGGGAACAGTGGACAGGGGTCAGGGAACAGGGGTCAGGGAACAGGGGACAGGGAGCAGGGAATAGAAACCGTAGGGGCGGCCAGTGGCCGCCCGTGTGTCGGGCGTGATCGAACTCTGTTGAACTATGTCACTGATTCTTTTAATTTACCGATATGCAGAACTCGCGCAGGGAACAGGGGACAGGGAACAGGGGACAGGGAACAGGGGTCAGGGAACAGGGGACAGGGAGCAGGGATCTTAGATCGATCTCTCCACTCTCAACTCTCCACACTTGACTCTTCCCTCAATCCCTCACATCCAGCAGCTTTCCGATCACACTGTTCGACACCAGAAAGCCCTGCTTTGTTAAAGCGATCGTGCCGTCTTTTACGGTCAAAAGGCCGTGGGGTTCCAGCGCTTTTGCTTTTGCAAACACCCCTTCGGGCAGGTGTTCGCCGAAGCGGGCAAAAAAAGCGCGGTCGTTCAGCCCTTCCGTCAGCCGCAGGCGCAGCATGCAGAATTCGTCTTTGCCGCCGCCTTCGCCGTCGGGCACCGGGGAATCCCCGCGCAAAAACGCTGCAAAATCGCGCGGAAAGTAAAACCGTTTGCCGCCCCAAAAGGAATGTGCCGCCGGGCCGAGCCCGATGTATTCCTCGGTATGCCAGTAATGCAGGTTGTGGCGGCTTTCAAAGCCGGGAAGGGCGAAGTTGGAAATTTCATACTGCCGCAGACCGTTTTGTTCGAGCACTTCGGCGGTGTGCAGATAAAAATCGCACACACTGTCCTCGTCGGGCAGCGGCAGCGTGTCGGCCTGCTTGGCAAGGGGCGTGCCGTTTTCAATTTTGAGCAGATATGCGCTGATATGCTGCGGCGAAAGCGAAAGCAGAAAGGCAAGGCTTTCATCCAGCGTTTCCGGCGTTTGCGCCGGAATGCCGAGCATCAGATCGAGCGAGATGTTTTCGATGCCGGCGTCTTTGCAGCTTGCAACGGCGCGTTTGACCGTTTCGCCGTTCGACACGCGGCCGAGCAGGGCGCGTTCGTGCGAAAGTGCCGATTGCACGCCCAGCGAAACGCGGTTCACGCCCGCTTTTTTCAGCGCACGAAAGAGTGCCGGCGACGCAGAACCGGGGTTGCATTCCACAGTGATCTCCGCGTCGTCGGTCAGCACAAAGGATTCTTTTGCCGCGTTCAGCACCGTCGTCAGGCGCTCTTTGCCGAAAAACGAGGGCGTGCCGCCGCCGAAATAAACGGAATCGAACGGCACTGTGACGTCGCCGGCAAAATCACGCACACTGCGGCACAGCGCGTCTTTGTAAGCATCCATCTGCGCGCTTGTTGGCGCAAAGGAGTAAAAATCGCAGTAGCCGCATTTCTTTTGGCAGAACGGGATGTGAAAATACAGCCCCGGCATCAGTTTTCTTCCAGCTTGAGCACAGCCATGAACGCCTCCTGCGGCACTTCGACCGTGCCGAACTGGCGCATGCGCTTTTTGCCCTCCTTCTGCTTTTCAAGCAGCTTCTTTTTGCGCGTGATATCACCGCCGTAGCACTTGGCTAGCACGTCCTTGCGCATGGCGCGCACGGTCTCGCGGGCGATGACCTTTGAGCCGATGGCGATCTGGATGGGGATCTCGAACATCTGGCGGGGAATGGTCTCCTTGAGCCGTTCGGCAATGCGGCGCGCGCGCGGCATGGCTTTGTCGGCGTGGATGATGAACGAGAGCGCGTCGATGATGTCGCCGTTGAGCAAAACGTCCAGCTTTTGCAGATTCGCACGCTCATAGCCGGCGATCTCGTAATCGAAGGACGCGTAGCCGCGCGTGCGCGATTTGAGCACATCGAAAAAGTCATAGATGATCTCGGCGAGCGGCAGCAGATAATGGATATCCACGCGTTCGGGCGTGATATAGGTCATATCCTTAAAGGTGCCGCGGCGGTCCTGACAAAGCTCCATGATCACGCCGACATAGTCCGCCGGCGCATAGATGTGCGCGTTTGTGACCGGCTCTTCGGCAAAGTCGATGTCCGCCGGGTCGGGGTAATGCGTGGGATTGTCCACCGAAACCACAGAGCCGTCGCGCAGGTGGATTTTGTAGATGACGCTCGGCACGGTTGTCACAAGGTCAAGGTCATATTCGCGCTCAAGGCGTTCCTGAATGATCTCCAGATGCAGCAATCCCAAAAAGCCGCAGCGAAAACCGAAGCCCAATGCGCCCGACGTTTCCGGCTCAAAGGAAAGCGACGCGTCGTTGAGCTGCAGCTTTTCCAGCGCGTCGCGCAGCGCTTCATAGTCCGCGCCGTCCGCCGGATAAACGCCGCAGAACACCATCGGGTTGACCTTGCGGTAGCCGGGCAGGGGCTCTTCGGCCTGCCACTGGGTCTTTGTCACCGTGTCGCCGACCTTCGCGTCGCGCACGGTTTTGATGGAGGCGGTGATATAACCGACCTCGCCGGCACGCAGCACGTCGCACGGCTCCATGCCCGTGGCGCGCATATAGCCGACCTCCACCACATTGAACTGTGCGCCGGTGGCCATCATGCGCATCGTTTCGCCCGCTTTGAGCGTGCCCTCCATCACGCGCACATATACGATGACGCCCTTGTAGTTGTCATAGACGGAATCGAAGATCAGCGCGCGCAGCGGCAGCTCGTCGTTTGCCTCGGGTGCGGGGATGTCCTGCACAATACGCTCAAGAACCTCCTGCACGTTTTCACCGGTCTTTGCGCTTACACGCGGCGCATGGGCGCAGTCCAGCCCGATGACATCCTCCACCTCGGCGGCAACGCGCTCCGGCTCGGCGGCGGGCAGGTCGATTTTGTTGATGACCGGCACAAGCTCCAGATTGTGGTCGAGCGCGAGATAGGTGTTTGCCAGCGTCTGTGCTTCAATGCCCTGCGACGCGTCCACCACAAGCAGCGCCCCTTCGCACGCGGCAAGGGAACGCGACACCTCGTAGTGAAAGTCCACATGCCCCGGCGTGTCGATCAGATTCAGCGCGTAGGTGTTGCCGTCCTTGGCCTTGTAATCGAGCTTGACGGCGTGCGCCTTGATCGTGATGCCGCGCTCGCGCTCGAGATCCATATCGTCGAGCAGCTGCGCGGTCATATCGCGGATGGCCACCGAATCGGTCAGCTCCAGCAGCCGGTCGGCCAAAGTGGATTTTCCGTGGTCGATGTGGGCGATGATCGAAAAGTTGCGAATTCGTTCTTTGGGGATCGCCAAAGGACTCACCTCTTTGAAATAGTATCATGTTATTATAGCACAGATCCCGCGTTGTTGCAATTATTTTCCAAAAAAATCATGGAACGGTGGACAAACTGCGGATTTTATGCTATGATTAAATCTCAAAAGAACAGCCAAAATAACACAGAGGTGAAAAACATGCTGGAGCTGCAACATCTTTCCTTCCTCGTTGACGTGGACGGAAAAGACAAAGATATTATCCGCGACATCAGCCTGGAGATCCCCGACGACAAGCTGGTTGTTGTGACCGGCCCGAACGGCGGCGGAAAATCCACGCTTGCCAAGCTGATCGCCGGTGTGGAAACGCCCACAGGCGGCAAAATTTACTTTCAGGGAGAGGACATCACGAGCTTTTCCATCACCGAGCGCGCAAAACGCGGCATTGCTTTTGCGTTTCAGCAGCCGGTCAAATTCAAGGGCATCCGCGTGATCGATTTGCTGCGCATCGCGTCGGGCAAGCGCCTTTCCGTGGCCAACGCCTGCGACTATCTTTCCGCCGTGGGGCTTTGCGCACGCGACTACATTGACCGCGAGGTCAACGCCAGCCTTTCCGGCGGCGAGCTCAAGCGCATTGAAATTGCAACGGTGCTTGCGCGCAAAGCGGCGCTTTCGGTGTTTGACGAACCCGAGGCGGGCATCGATCTTTGGAGCTTTCAAAATCTCATCGAGGTCTTCCGCAACCTGCGCAAAAGCGACCAGGCGCGTTCGATCCTCATCATCTCCCATCAGGAGCGCATCCTTGAAATTGCGGATGAGATCATCGTGCTCAAAGACGGCATGGTGGATCGCCGCGGCAGCCGCGACGAAATTTTGCCCTCGCTGATCGGCACCTCCGCCGCCGTGAACTATTGCAGCAAAATGGACGCAACAACAGGAGGAAACGCACCATGCTGAAGCTTGACCCCATTCAAATGCGCCTGCTCGAAGAGATCGCCGATCTCCATTCCGTGCCCGAAGGCGCCTATAACATCCGTTCCAACAGCCGGTCCGCCGGACGGCAGTCCTCCGCGAACATTGAAATCACGCCCAAGACCGACGTTTCCGGGCTGGATATCCGTATCAAACCCGGCACAAAAAACGAAAGCGTCCACATCCCCGTGGTCATGACCGAAAGCGGCCTGAAGGAGCTGGTCTATAACGACTTTTACATCGGCGAGGGCGCCGACGTCGTCATCGTTGCCGGCTGCGGAATCGACAACTGCGGCACGCAGGATTCCGAGCACGACGGCATCCACCGCTTTTACGTCGGCAAAAACGCGCACATCAAATATGTGGAAAAGCACTATGGCTCCGGCTCCGGCAGCGGCAAACGGATTTTGAATCCCGGCACCGAGGTCTATCAGGAGGAGGGCAGCTTTGTGGAGATGGAAATGGTGCAGATCAAGGGCGTGGACGATACCGAACGCACCACGACCGCCGAGCTTGCCGCAAACGCAAAGCTGCTTGTGCGCGAACGGTTGATGACGCACGAAAGCCAGCGTGCGATCAGCACCTACATTGTTTCGCTGAACGGCGAGGGCGCAAGCGCAGACGTTGTGTCGCGTTCCGTTGCGCGTGACAAGTCCTATCAAAAATTCGACGCAAAGATCATCGGCAACGCCCCCTGCTCCGGCCACACCGAGTGCGATTCGATCATCATGGATGAGGGCCGCATTCTCGCGGTTCCGGGCCTTGAGGCGAACGACCTCGACGCCGCGCTGGTGCACGAGGCCGCCATCGGCAAAATCGCCGGCGACCAGATCATCAAGCTCATGACGCTCGGTCTGACAGAGGCCGAAGCGGAAGAGCAGATCATCAACGGATTTTTGCAGTGAAAGTCGGTAGTCGATAGTCGTTAGTCGATAGCAACCCGACGGGGCGTTTGTCAAATTCGGAATTCGGAATGCGGAATTCGGAATGCGGAATTCGGAATTGATGTCGCGGGGTAAAGCGTGCGTGGACAGAGCGTGCGTACCGCGGCGATATGTGCGGCGAAACAGTAAGCTCGTAGATTGCATATACGGAAACCGTAAGGGCGGCCGATGTCGCAGAAAAAAAGCTCCGGCGGGGCTTTTTTTCGTTGCGATTTGTTTGCTGCGGCAGCAACAAAGCACTTTCAAGACGCCCGTTTTTTGCAAGAAGGAATTGCTTTTTCGTGTGCGCTTTCCTTTTTGGTACCCACTGATGAACTCGAATATGCAAACCTTAGCGGCATATTTTCACATACCGAGTTCATCAGCGGGTACTTTGCGCGCAGCTTCGCTGCGCGCACGCGGCGGCGGGATGAACCGTGCGACGCACGGTTCAAAAACGAAGCGACGCTTCGTTTTTCGCGCGGCAATCTGCCGCGCGATCCCGCCGCCGGTTTGCGCACGGCGTTCGCCGTGCGCAAATACGCTGCGGAAAGCGCACATAAAAAAGAAATGGTCTCCGCCGTTCATCCCAATGGAGCTGTGACGGTTTTGAAAAATGCGGCTGCGACTGACGCTTCGCTTTGACACGCGCTTTGCGGTTCACGACCTCACCCGCCATCGCGCAAATCTGCGTGCGCTTTTTCCGTCTGCGTTCGCCGCGCGATGCCACCCTCTCCGAAGGAGAGGACAAGATCGGTTCGCGTTTTCCGCCGCGTTCGCCTCAAAACAAATACAGCTCATCAACGATCGTACCGTATTGCCGCACGCATTGCCGCGGCGCGCGCGTTCTTTCCATACGCACTTCCCCCGCGACATCAATCTGTTCCCTATTCCACTTTCCGACGCCACACTTCCCTTATTTCCTTATTCCCTTATTCCCTCAATCTGTCCCTCGCGTCAAATTTTATCTTTCCCCTTGATACTTTTTTCGGAGTATGCTACAATAACACAGTAGCAACCAAAAGGAAGGACGAAATCTTATGGAAAACGAAAAACAACCGGCGGTGCAGCCGGAACAGAAAAAACGCATTTTAAGCTGCATCCAGCCGTCCGGCATTCCGACGCTGGGCAACTATCTCGGCGCGCTGAAAAACTGGAAGACGCTCGGCGATGAATTTGACGGCGCGTTTGCCGTGGCGGATCTGCACGCCATCACGGTGCGGCAGGAGCCGGCCAAGCTGCGTGCGCAGACCACGCAGGTGCTCGCGCTGCTGCTTGCGATCGGGCTGGACCCGGAAAAGAGCATTTTGTTCATCCAAAGTCAGGTGCCGGCGCATGCCCAGCTTGCGTGGATCCTCAACTGCTTCACACAGTTCGGTGAAATGGCGCGTATGACGCAGTTCAAGGATAAATCCGCCACCCACGCCGACAACGTGAATGTGGGTCTGTTCTCCTATCCCGTGCTGATGGCGGCGGATATTTTGCTGTATCAGGCGGATCTTGTGCCTGTCGGCGCGGATCAGAAGCAGCACCTTGAGATTGCCCGCGACATTGCGAACCGCTTCAACACCTTGTATTCCCCGACGTTCACCATCCCCGAGCCCTACATCGGCAAGCAGGGCGCACGCGTGATGTCGCTGCAAAACCCGCTGAAAAAGATGAGCAAGAGCGACGCGAACCCGAAGGGCTTCATCTCGGTGTTCGACGACCCTGCCGTGATTATGAAAAAGATCAAAAGCGCGGTCACCGACTGCGACGGCAAGGTCTTTTACGGCGACGGCAAGGACGGCATCAACAACCTGATGGGCATCTATGCCTGCTGCACCGGAAAAAGCTATGATGAAATTGCCGCGGCGTTTGACGGACAGGGCTACGGCACGTTCAAGACCGCCGTTGCCGAAGCTGTCATCGAAGAGCTGCGTCCGGTGCGCGAACGCTATGAGCGCTATATGAACGACAAGGCGTATCTCAAGGAGGTTGCCGCCAAAGGCGCCGAACGTGCGTCGCGCATTGCCGACCGCACACTGCAAAAGGTGATGAAAAAAGTCGGCTTCGTGCTGCCGTAATCAATTCGATAAAAATGAAGGAGGACTCCTGATGAAACAGCGTTTTTATGAAACAAAGCTGTTCGGTGTGTTTGCCCTTTTGTTTGGTTTGTTCGGTCTGTTATTGCTTGCGCACCACATCGCCAGCTATGAAACCATTCTGCGTCCGCACATGGATGATCTGATTGCAAACAAGGTCATCACCAACGATATCAGCGGGCCGACCTTCCTGTATTTTTTCACCAACCAGTCCAATATCTTTGTGGATGTGTATCTGCTTCTTTATGCGTTCGGTCTGTTCGGCAACCGGGCGCTTTACCGCTTTACGCACAACGAAACCCTGCGCTGCGCCGTGACGCTGAATATTCTTGTCACGGGCATCATCTATTGCGGCGTTCTGCTTCCCTTTCAGTCGGCGAGCTTTCCGATGGAAAAGGGCATCTGGTTTTCCAATGTGGTCAACATCTGGGCGCACATGGTTGTGCCGTTTTGCTTCACTGCCTTTTGGTTTTTCCCGCTCGATCAAAGGCCGCTGAAAAAGGTGAAAACGGCGCTGCTTTGCCTGATCTATCCGCTGGGCTATTTTGCGTTTTCCGTTGTGCGCGGCGCGTTTGCGCATTTTTATCCTTACCCGTTTTTGAACAGCCGCCAGCTTTGGGAAACCCTGTTCAAAGACAAGCCCTATGACGCGGTGACCGGCGTTCTGCTGCTCGCTGCCGTGATTGTCGCTTTGAGCGGCATCTTCTTCGGACTTGCCTGCGCGCTGTGCGCAGTGCATAATAAAATCTGTCAAAGAAAAGGAGCTGAATCCGCATGAACCCCTTCTCCCTCGCATGGCAGGCGATCATCACCTTCAGCCTGTCCGACACCCTGGCACAGATTTCCGACGCATTGCACAACCTGCACTTTATCCCCTGGTATTCCCTGTCCCTGCTGAGCTGGGACGACATTGCAAACCTCATCAAAGGCGGCGATTCGTTCACCAGCACGCCCTTCGGCGAATACTGCGCGCAGTATTCCGCGGTGATGACCAACTGGGCATACACCATGGCGGCCATCGTCTGCATCCTGCTGCTGCTTTGCAAGCGCAACAAAAAGTGGTTCTGGTACATGTTCTTTGCCATCGTTGCCGTCATGAGCGTAACCTCGGTCGGCATGCACACGGCGGACTACGGCGAATTTGAACCGGGAAAAATCACAACCAAGCTGCTGGCAAGCTTTGTGGATATGTCCTTCACCGAGCTGATGGCCTGGTCCGGCGTGGTCTGTTTCATCTTTGAGTTTTACACCGAAAACAAGCGCGTGCGCAACCGCTTTGCCTGGGGCGTGACCGCCTGGGCGATCTTTGTGCTGCTGCTTCTGACGTTCGAGGTCTTTGTGCAAAAGAACCGCCCGCTTTGGATCGGCGGCCGCGACGAATTCGGTATGCCCTACGACATGGGCGGCAGCTACGGCGGACTTTCCTTTGCGGAGTTCGGCTGCTTCATCACCTGTCTGCCGCTGCTGTTTATTCTCTTCACAAAGTTCAAAACGATCCCGAAACGCGAGCGCGGGCTGGTCATCATGCTGCTTTCCACCTTTGCCATTGCCTTCGTCATCACCTCGCTTTGGGGCGATAATGAGATCAACGCCATTGCGCAGGGCAACTTCCAGGGACATTCCCTGTGGCACCTGCTGACGGCCATCGGCACGATGATCGCCGGCATCTGGGTTGACAACCGCACGGAGAATCAGAACCGTCAGCGGGAGATCGACGCCGCTGTGCAAAAAGCGCTTGCCGCGCGCGACGGTATTCCCGTCGATTAAAGGTTTCATGCAAAATACAGACCCGTCGTGGCTTGACCTGCGACGGGTCTTCTTTTCTTTTTGGAAAGAAAAGAAGCAAAAGAAAACCATGCAAAGAAATAGAAAACGCCCAGAGATAGAAAACGCCTGTCGTGAATGAACCACGGCGGGCGTTGGTATATTTGCTGTTACCCCCTCAGTCACCTGCGGTGACAGCTCTCGTTAGGGTGGCTTGTTGCTGCCGCAACAAGATTGGAATCGCGACGGAAAAACGCTTTGCAAAAGCCTTCCCCGATTCATCGGGGAAGGGGAACCGGCGAATGCCGGTGGAAGGGGTCATTTCCGCAGCCCGAACAGCGCGAGGATGCTGTGGAAGAAGCCGATTAAAATACCGGGGAAGCCGGTATGCGTCTGACCGCAGTAGGCGCAGCCGCCGGAGGGCTGGGGCTGCGGCGCCGGATTCGTCGGCTGGGTCGGGTTGGTTGGATTTGTCGGGTTGGTCGGCTCATCGGGCTTGGTCAGTTTTGGAATCACCGTACCATAGGAAAGCGTCTGTTTGCAGACCGTGCAATAGGTGTCGCCGGTGTAACCTTCGGCGGTGTAGGTCGCGTCTTTGGCGTTGATGGTCGTGACTTTGTGCGCGGCAAGCGCCTGCTCCGTATGGCCGCTGATATACTTTTTGCAATCATTGCAGTACACACCGGCGGTATAGCCCCTGACCGTGCAGGTGGAAGCGGTTGCAGCGACAGATTTGGTGTTGACGTGGTTGGAGGGGTTGATGGCGATGGGTTCGTTGTAGGTGGCACTGCAGCCCTTCACTGTACAGTGGTATGTGCGCAATCCGGTTGTGCTGCAAGTTGCAGCCTTCGTAACGCTTGCAGAATAGTTATGTGTATGGTTTGGGTTGTAAACAGTCCAATTCACTCTGCTACTGTCAATGTATCCACAGTCATTCCATGCAGTTACATATGCTGAAAAATCACCTGTAAAATTACAAACATATGCATAGGATGGATTCGTTAAAACCATAGTCACAATCCTTGAACCGTCTGTTTCAATGCCGATTGTATAGTGTGTGGCAAGGTCGCTCTCAAACTCAAAGGAAATTGTATCATTCAGACGAACTAATTCTGCACTCGCTGTAATGTTGCTGTATGATGGTTTGGTATCATAAACAGTCCATGAAACTTTTTCGCTATCAACATATCCAAGGTCATTCCTTGAAGTTACATAGGCTGTGTAATTACCAACGGCTTCACACTTATAAGAATATGATGTGTCTGATAAAACTTTTGTTAAAACTCGCTGACCATTTCTTTCAACTCCAATGGTAAAATTTGTCGCTACATCACTTTCAAAAGCAAGCAAAATACTGTTATTAATTTTAACAAAGTCTTCACTCTTTGTGATTCTGCTATAAGATGGCTTAGAATCATAAACAGTCCATGAAACTTTTTTGCTATCAACGGTTCCAAGTTCATTCCATGAAGTTACATAGGCCGTGTAATTACCAGCGGTTTCACACTTATAAGAATATGTTGTGTCGGTTAAAACTTTTGTTAAAACCCGCTGACCATTTCTTTCAACTCCAAGGGTAAAATTTTCTTTAACATCACTGTCAAAAGTGAACAAATTATTGTTTCCAAGTTTTAAACAAGTATATTCAGCTGAAATGGTTGCATAAGTGGGGGCTTGACTTGGCGCTGTGGAGCCGTTCATTTTTACCACATAAGTACATGGATAACTACTACTAAGCGCAGAAGATGCAGTACAGGAATTGTGAGCAGCATAATATACTTTTCCGTCGGCATCTTTTTCAACGCAGATACCAACATGATCATCTCTACCGTTGACGTTTCTATTTGTCCCGTAAAGAAATACGACATCACCTATATCAATTTGTGAATTTGAAGGATCACTTATTATCTGATATCCACACTCAGAAAAGTATACCAACTGTGCCTCCGAACAAGAAAATGGATTTGTATAGTTTCCTAGAGTTCCTCCTATGTTATTATAAGATCGTTGTGAAGATTTGTAATAGCTATAATTTGGAATTGACACACCACCTTGTTCAAGACAAGCAGAAACAAATCCAGCACATAGCCATCCATTTGAGCAATACCCGGCCCCATATTTTTTTGGTCCGGCATTGTAATGATCAATATCATACTGTGCATGAGATTTTGCAAATGCAACTGCCGCTGATGCATTATAAGACGCTGCACTTGCCTTCAATCCTATATTCATCACCGTCACAGCACCCACCAGCATCACCACAGCCAACAAAATGGATAAATACTTTCTTGTTTTTTTCATAATAACCTCCAAAGAATATAATTTGTTCCGACTTTAGGAACTATTCTTCCTGCATTATAGCAGTATACTTCCTTTTTGTCAAGAGACAAAGGAAGTAAAATACCTATTATAAGGATGATGGGAGGAAGAAAAATGCTGATTTTAGATTTAGAGACCATCGGAAAGCGTCTGTATGCAATTCGAAAAAAGGCAGGCCTGACACAAGCAGAAGTTGCCGAAGCCGCAGGGCTTTCCGACCGCACCTATGCAGATATTGAGCGCGGGTCTGTCAATATGAGAACGGAGACCATTCTGCGCATTTGTGAAGCGTTGCAGATTACGCCGAATGAAATCTTTACAAACTCCACGCCGGAAGAACTCCATTTTCAGGAAACGTTTGACCGCCTTGCAAAATGCAAGACGAAAGAGCAGCAGACAGCGCTCCGATTGATTTCCGTCTATCTGGATTCTCTTTCATGAGCTTTCAACGGTGAACAACTTCCGCCAACATCATGGATAAGATTTGTTTGACTTTTTTCATTTGATTTGACCTCCTTTTATTGTTTAATCCAATTATATGACAATTTGTCATAATTGTCAAGACAAAAAATGACATAATGTCATAGGGTGGTGTTATGAAAACCAATCTGCGCGCGCTGAGAAAAGCCAGAGGGTACACGCAAATTGCAGTGCAAATGAAAACCGGCATTGAGCAGGCGCTGCTTTCCAAATATGAAACCGGAGATCGCATTCCGCCCACGGAAACACTGGTTGTGCTGGCTGATTTTTACAATGTCAGCATCGACTATCTCCTTTGCAGAACGGAAAACCCGGACATTAACAAATAAAAAGCTCCCCGCCGTTGACAAACAATCCACGGCGGGCGTTCTTTTCACCAACACCCATCAGCTAACAGCTAACTGCTGACAGCTAACAGCTAATAAACGCCGAAAAAACCTTGCTTTTTGCGCGTTCCTATTGTATAATAATATGAATATGTTTTTGAGGTGATCCCTTTGACCGAATTTGAACAACTCGCATCGCTCCTGTTTCCGGATGTGACGGAAACCGTGGAGGACTTGGAGGCGCGTTTTCCCGTCCGTAATCTGAAAGAAGGCGCGCGTGTGACGCGCTTTGCGCCGTCGCCGACCGGCTTTTTGCACATCGGCGGTCTGTTTTCCGCGCTGATTTCCAAGCTCAACGCCGCAACGACCGGCGGCGTGTTCCTGCTGCGCATTGAAGATACCGACAAAAAACGCGAGATCACCGACGGCGTTTCCGAGATCATCAAGGGTCTGAACGCCTTCGGCATCGACATTGACGAGGGTGTGGTCGGCTTTGAAAAAGAGATCGGCGCCTACGGCCCCTATACCCAGAGCCACCGCGCCGCCATCTACCATACCGTGGCGAAGCGGCTGGTGGAGCAGGGACTTGCCTATCCGTGCTTTTACACCGAGGAGGAGCTGACCGCCATCCGCGAAGCGCAGGAGACAGAGGGCACGCCCATCAAAGGCATCTTCGGCAAATGGGCAAAGTACCGCGACGCGTCATTTGAAACGCAAAAGGCGCTGCTGGCAGAAGGCAAGCCCTACACGCTGCGTCTGCGTTCCCCGGGCAGCGAGGACAGGCGCATCAGCTTTGACGATCTCATCAAGGGCAAGATCGAAATGCCCGAAAATGTGCAGGATGTGGTGCTGCTGAAAGCCGACGGCATCCCGACCTACCACTTTGCGCACGCGGTGGACGACCATTTCATGCGCACGACCCATGTCATTCGCGGCGACGAATGGATCTCCTCTGTGCCGCTGCACATCCAGCTTTTCAAGGTCTGCGGCTTCCGTGTGCCGAAATATGCGCACATCTCTCCCGTGATGAAGGAGGAAAACGGCGGCAAGCGCAAGCTCAGTAAGCGCAAGGACCCCGAAGCGGCCGTGACCTATTACGCCGAACAGGGCTACCCGAAGGAGAGCGTGCTCGAATATCTGCTGACGCTGGCGAACTCCAACTTTGAGGACTGGCGCCGCGCCAACCCCGACGCACCGCAGAGCGCGTTTCCGTTCAACCTCAAAAAGATGAGCGTCTCCGGCGCGCTGTTCGATCTGACCAAGCTGACCGACGTGAGCAAAAACGTCATCTCCCGCTTTTCCGCCGAAAAGGTGCTGGCCGATACGCTCGCGTGGGCCGGGGATTACGACGCACAGCTCGCGGCGCTGCTCGGCGCAGACGAGGCGTTTGCCAAAGCGATCTTTTCCATTGACCGCGGCACGGCAAAGCCGCGCAAGGACATCGGCAAATGGAACGAGGTGCGCGATTATGTGGCATATTTCTATGAGGCGCTGTATGAAAACGATCTGTCCGCGCTGCCGGAAAATCTGAGCAAAGCGGACTGCGCCGAAATCCTGAAAGCGTATCTTGCCGCCTATGACCCAACCGACGACAAGGACGGCTGGTTTTCGCGCATCAAGGCGCTGTGCGAACCGCTGGGTTACACGCCGAACGTCAAGGAATACAAAAAGAACCCCGCGGCGTTCAAGGGACACGTCGGCGACGTTTCCACCGTGATCCGCGTGGCGATCACCGGCCGGCGCAACACACCCGACCTTTACTCGATTTTACAAATTCTCGGCGAAGACGCCGTGCGCGCGCGTCTGAGCGCCGCGATGCAAACGCTGGAAGGCTGAGCAGAAAGGAAGCACTATGGAAGAACAGAATTCCAATTTCATTCACGATTTTATTGACGAGGATCTTGCAAACGGCGTTTACGACCGTGTGCAGACCCGCTTTCCGCCCGAACCGAACGGCTATCTCCACATCGGCCACGCCAAGGCGATCCAGATCAATTTCACAACCGCCCAAAAATACGGCGGCGTGTGCAATCTGCGTCTGGACGACACGAATCCCTCCAAGGAGGATATGGAATATGTGGACGCGATCAAGCAGGACATTCAGTGGCTGGGCTATCAGTGGAACGACGTCTACTACGCGTCGAGCTACTTTGATTTCATCCACGACTGCGCGATCCGGCTCATTGAGCTGGGCAAGGCCTATGTGGACGATTCCACAGCCGATGAGATCCGCGCCGCGCGCGGTACGCTGACCGAACCGGGCAAGGAAAGCCCCTATCGCAACCGTTCGATCGAAGAAAACCTCGATTTGTTCCGCCGCATGACAAACGGCGAATTCCCCGACGGCGCCCGCGTTTTGCGCGCAAAGATCGACATGGCTTCGCCGAACCTCAATATGCGCGACCCCGTGATCTATCGCATCGCGCACATCACCCATCACCAGACCGGCGACAAATGGTGCGTCTATCCGCTGTATGATTTTGCGCATCCGCTGTCCGACTTTAAGGAGGGTGTGACGCATTCGCTCTGCTCGCTGGAATTTGAAAACCACCGTCCGCTGTATGACTGGTTTTTGCGCGCGCTTTCTCTGCCGCAGCCGCCGCGCCAAATTGAATTTGCGCGGCTGAACCTGAACTACTGCCTGACCAGCAAGCGCAAATGCCTGCAGCTTGTGAAGGAGGGCATTGTGGACGGCTGGAACGATCCGCGTATGGCAACGATCTGCGGTATGCGCCGGCGCGGTTATCCGGCAGCGGCAATCCGCGATTTTATCAGTCGCGTCGGCGTGTCAAAGGCCTATTCCGTGGTGGATTTCGGTCTGCTGGAGGCCTGCGTGCGCGACGATTTGAACCGGAACGCGCCGCGCTGCATGGCGGTGCTGCGCCCGTTGAAGGTCATCATCGATAATTTCCCGGACGAGCTGACCGAAGACATCGAGCTGCCCGTGCATCAGGACAAGCCCGAGCTCGGCACGCGCATCACGAAGTTTTCCAAGGTGATCTATGTTGAAAAAGAGGACTTCATGATCGAACCGCCGAAAAAATACTTCCGTCTCTTCCCCGGCAACGAGGTCCGTCTGCGCGGCGCGTATTTTGTGAAATGCGTCGGCTACGATACGGACGAAAACGGTGAAGTCACTGCCGTGCACTGCACCTATGATCCCGAAAGCCGCGGCGGAAATTCACCCGACGGCCGCAAGGTCAAGGGCACGCTGCACTGGGTCAGCGAAACGGGCAGCGTTCCCTTTGAAGCGCGGCTGTATGACCGGCTGTTCAATAAGGAGAATCCGTCCGATGAAAGCAGCGGCTCGTTCAAGGACAATCTGAACCCGGATTCGCTGACCGTGCTGACCGGCTGCCGGCTGGAAAGCGGCGTGTCCGGTTTAAAACCGGGCGACACCTTCCAGTTTATGCGTCAGGGCTATTTCTGTGTGGACATCTCCTCCACGGACGACGCGCTGATCTTTAACCGCACGGTGCAGCTCAACTCCTCATGGAAATAACAGAAAGGGTGATTGTATGAAACTCGCATATCGAATCGTTACCCCGATCCTCGCGGTCGGCGCAGTGGTGATGGGACTGTTTCTCAAGCTGTTTACCTTTGTTGTCGGCAGCACAGACGAATCAATCAACAAGCTGATCGGCGCTGTGACGCAGCTTGTCAATTCACTGGACACAAAATTTGAATTTTCGGCGTTTGAGCTGATCAAGATGCTCTTCTCCGGCCCGGCGAACCCCGACGCGGACACCACGTTTCAGGAGGCGGCCGGCGCGATTATTCCCGATCTGATCGCCTTCTCCGTGGTCTTTGTGCTCATCTTGCTTGTCATGATCGCCGTCGGCGTGTTCGGCGCGCTGGCAAACAGCAAAAAGCGCCGCAACCTGGTGATCCCGATCTGCGCGGGCGGGCTGGTGCTTTGCTTTGTGGCAATCATCATCAGCAACGACGCGTTTGGAAAGATCATCAACGGCGACGTGAGTCTGTCCCGTCTGGTGTCGCTGATGAGTGAAAACGTGCTTGCAACGCTTGCAACGGCGATCATCACCGTGACCAGCGCAACGCTTTCCGCCGGGTTTTACGCGCTGTTCGGCATGTTCCTGATCATCATCATCTGGACGATCTTCGCAAACTTCCTGATCAAGAACCCGATCCGCGTGAGCAAGACCTACCACCGCAAAAACCCGAAGCGCACCGTGATTAAGGCGCCGAAAAAGAAAGCGGAAGCCGCCGACGCACCCGCACCCGACGCCCCGACCCCCGCAGAGTAAAGAAAGAAAAAGATGGCAGTTCAAGTTTTACTGCCATCTTTCTTTTTTACTATTGACTACAGACTACCGACTACCGACTACAGACTACAGACTACCGACTGATGGAGTTTACTCCATCCCCCGATACAGCTTTGCGTAAATGCCGCCCTTTTGCAGCAGCTCCTCGTGTGTGCCGGTCTCCTCAATCCCGTTTTCCGTGAGCACAAAAATGCGCGCGGCGTTGCGGACGGTGGACAGGCGGTGGGCGATGGTGAAGGTCGTGCGGCCCTTGGCGAGGGTGGCAAGCGAATGCTTGACAAGCTGTTCGCTTTCGTTGTCGAGCGCGCTGGTGGCCTCGTCGAGCACGAGTACCGGCGGATTTTTCAAAAACACGCGCGCGATGGAAATGCGCTGCTTCTGCCCGCCGGACAACCGCACGCCGCGTTCGCCGACCTCGGTGTCATAGCCCTGCGGCAGGCGGGAAATGAAGTCGTGCGCGTCCGCAAGAACAGCCGCTTCGATGAGCGCGTCCTCGCTTGCATCGGGGCTGCCGTAAAGGATGTTTTCGCGGATTGTGCCCGAAAACAGATAGACGTCCTGGTCAACCACGCCGATGGCGCTGCGCAATTCGCCGAGAGAAAGGTCGGCGATGTTGTGCCCGTCCAGCAAAATCTGTCCGCCGTCGGTGTCGTAAAAGCGCGAAAGCAGGCTGCACATGGTGGTTTTTCCGCTGCCGGAGGGGCCGACGATGGCCACGTTTTCGCCGGGATGAACGGTGAGGTTCAGGTGCGTGAGCACATTATGCGCCTCGTTATAGGCGAAGGTGACGTCGCGAAATTCCACAGCGCCCGCAACGTTTGCCAGCGTTTTTGTCTCGTTCAGATAGCCGCGTTCGGGTGTGACGTCCATCACCTGAGCAAAACGGGCAATGCCGGTCATACCCTTTTCAAACTGTTCGGTGAATTCCACAATGCGCTTGATCGCGGCGATGAGCATGGCAACGTATAGGAAATATGCGGTGTAGTCCGCGGCGGTGATCTTGCCGCGCATGAGAAACACGCCGCCGAGCAGGATCATTACAACGTACATCAGTCCGTCAAAAAAGCGCACCATCGCGTTCAGCCGCGCCATATAGCGGTAGGACGCCTTTTGCACTTTACTGAGCTTTGTGCTTTCGGCGTTGAACTTTGCGCCCTCTGCGTTTTCGCCGGAAAAGGATTTCACCACGCGGATGCCGAGCAGGGCGGTCTCTGTTTTTGCGTTGACCTCGCCGGCGATCTCGCGGCGTTCCTGAAAGACCTTGCGCATTTTTTTGCGGAAATACATGGTGCCGAAGAACATGAACGGCAGCAGCACAAACGCGCAGACCGTCAGCGGCAGATTGATTGTGCAAAGGAAGACGAAGGCGGCGATCACCTTGACAAAGAAGATGAAGAATTCCTCCGGACAGTGGTGGGAAAACTCCGAAATGTCAAACAGGTCGGTCGTGATGCGCGCCATGAGCTGACCGATCTTCGTGGTGTCGTAATACCCCAGCGGCACCCGCAGCAGATGAGCGAACATATCCTCGCGCATATCCTTTTCAATGTCCACGCCCATGGAGTGACCGACAAAGATCATATAGTAGCCGGCGAGCATGTCCACCCCCTTCAGAAAGGCGTACAGCGCCGCGGAGATGAGCACAAGGCGCAGCGTCAGCGCGGCGGGATTTTCGATCGCCACGGCGGCGATGCGGCGCACGAGGATGGGCAGCACGATCTCGTTGAGCGTAGTCAGCGCGGCGCAGAACAGATCGAGCAGGGCTATGCGCTTATGCTTGAGATAATACGGGAAAAACCGCCGTTTGAGATCGATCTTTTTTTCGGGCATACCGTTCACCTCATTTCAAAAGCGCTTCCCATTCTGCGGGACGAAAGCCGACGAGCACGCGGTCGCCGCAGATCAGCAGCGGACGCTTGACAAGCATCCCGTCGGACGCAAGCAGCAAAAGCTGCTCCTCTTCGCTCATAGAAGGCAGCTTGTCCTTGAGCTGTAAATTTTTATACAGCAGACCGCTCGTGTTGAAAAAGCGCTTGAGCGGCAGACCGCTTTGCGCGTGCCATGTTTTGAGCTCGTCATAGCTCGGCTTTTCTTCTTTGATGTTGCGTGCGGTAAAGACCGCGCCGTTTTCTTCCAAAAAGCTTTTCGCTTTTTTACAGGTGGAGCACTTGGGATATTCCAGAAACAGCATAAGATCACCCTTTCAAACAGATGCTTCAGTATACCATAAAAAACAGAAAAAAGCTACGTTTTGCGCTTTTTGTTTAATCATTTTTAATTGACCGCACCTGCCAAACATGGTAAGATGTGCCTTGGAAGGAGATGGTCCCGTGAAAGCGATCACCCATCAAGTACTTTATAAACTGCTCAGCCTTGCGCTGGCCCTTGCCCTGCTGTTCGGCATCAGCGGCAAAAGCATCAAGCTTTCCGGCGAGGACTGGAAAACGAACTATGCCTATGTGTTTGTGCACGGGCTTTCCGGCTGGGGCAGCTACGACACGGTTTATAAGCTCATGCCGTACTGGGGCATGCTCGGCGGCGACCTGATGGAATATTTGAACCAAAAGGGCTTTCATACCTATGCCGCGTCGGTTGCGCCGACCGACAGCGCGTGGGATCGCGCGTGTGAGCTTTATGCCCAGCTCACCGGCACACGGGTGGATTACGGCAAGGCGCACAGCGAACGCTGCGGCCACGAGCGCTATGGCACAGACTTTACCGGGCGCGCACTGATTCCGGCGTTCAGCAGCAAAAACAAGATCAATCTGCTCGGACATTCCTTCGGCGGCGCAACGGTGCGTATGTTTGCGTCCATGATGGCGAACGGCAGCGCCGAAGAGAAAAAGGCGACGCCGAAAAAGGAGCTTTCGCCGTATTTTGCCGGCGGCAAGGCCGACTGGATCTACAGCGTGACAACGCTTGCCGCGCCGCACAACGGCACAACGGCCTATGTCCATGAGGGCGACCCCAAAGAGGAGCAGTCGCTGCTGCAAAAAATGATGGACAAATTCCAGAAGGAGCCGGACCGTCCGGAAAACGACACGGCGGATTATGATATGACGATCGACCACGCGCTGGCGCTCAACAAGACGCTGCCGATCAGCAATTCCACCTATTACTTCTCCTTCGCCTGCTCTTCCACAAAAAAGCAGGCGGACGGCACCTACGCCGCGATCAACAGCAAAACGGAGCCGATGTTCCGCTCTTCGGCAAACCGGCTCGGCAAGCTGAAGGGCGTCACAGAGGGCGGCTTTGTGTTTGACGAAAGCTGGCGCGAAAACGACGGACTGGTCAACACGATTTCCGCCAAGGCGCCCATCGGACAGCCGCAGCAGGCGTTTGACGAAAACAAGATCACGCGCGGCGTCTGGAACATTATGCCGGTGTATGAAGGCGACCACATGTCGCTTGAGGGCGGTTTTGTCGTCAATATCAACGACATCAAGCCGTTATATGTCGATCATTTGAGTATGATTAATAGTCTGTAGTCGATAGTCTGTAGTCTGTAGTCGATAGTCAATAGCAATGGGAAACCCCACCGTGGAATTTAAATCCACGGTGGGGTTGCTAATAGCTAACAGCTAACAGCTACCGACTACCGACTAACGACTATTTATATCCGATTGCGACGGCGAAGAGCATGAACGCGACGGACACGATTGCTTCCAGCAAAAAGAGCTTTGCGCTCCATTTCAGCCACTTGCGGTAGGAGACCCCGATCATGCCGATGGCGATGATCATCAGGCCGCTTGTCGGATACAGCAGATTCGTAAAGCCGTCCGCAAAGCAGAAGGTGATCACCATCGACTGGCGCGTCAGACCGAGCAGATCGCACAAAATCGACATCAGCGGCACAACGAGAAACGCCTTGGCTGTGCCGGAGCCGATGAAGAATTCCAGCAGCGCGATGAACAAAAACATCAGCAGAATCACGCCGTAGGGCGAAAGCCCCTGCATTGCGCCGCTCAGGGCGTTGAGCATGGTGTGCATGATCATGCCCTCGTCCAGCACATAGGTGATCGCAAGAATGAACACGATCAGCGGCACCACCGGCAAAATGGTTTTCACACCCTCGCCGAACGCGCCAAGCAGCTTTTTGCCGCGCAGCCCTGCCGCTTTTCCGGCGAGCAGACCGCCCACCGGGAAGAAGATCGCCATACAGGCCATCGAGCCGTAGCTGCCAACCGTTTCCAGCAGCGCGTTTTCACTTTTTGCGCTGAACAGGCTGACAATGAACGCGCCGAGTGTGCCGGCCAGCACGCAGCACAGCGAGATCACGAACACGCGCGTGGCCTTGGCGACGTTTTTGTCGTGCAGCGTTTTTTGGCATTCCTCCAGCGGATAGCGCTCACGCAGCGCGTCGTCGGTTGCAAACGCCGGCGATTTTTCCGGGTGCTTTTCGATCTTTTTGGCATAGAAGATCAAAAAGCCGGTCAGCGTGGCATAGACGGCCGCAAAAATGATCAGACGCAGCCACATGCCGGACAGTACCTGCAGACCCGCGAGCTTTTGCACGGTGATGACGTTGAAGGGATTGAAGGTCGCCGCCGTAAAGCCGAACGCCACGGCAACAAAGCTCATCCCGACGCCGGTCAGCGAATCCCAGCCCATGGCGAGCGAGATGGCGACCGCGATCGGCACAAGGGTCAGGCTTTCTTCCAGAATGCCGGCGGTCGAGCTGAGAAACATGCACGCGAAGGTCATCACGGCAATGAGCAAAAACCGCCGCTTTGAAAAGCGGTTCACGATCGCCGCCATCAGATATTTCAGCACCCCGATCCGGTCAAGAATCAAAAACGTGCCGCCGACGAGGATCAGGATCGCGATGATCGCAAGGCCGGTGACCGCGTTGCCGCTGGTGAACGCCAGCACGGGGGAGAGCGCGATCTTCCAGATCGGTATGCGGTAGTCCGGGTTTTCCGTATAGGTGCCTGCGATGACGGAGCCGTTTTCATCCAGCGAAAACTGACCGCGCGGCAGCACCTGGGTCAGCGTTCCTGCCACAACAAGGATGAATACCAGCAGCAACGCGATGCCGAAGAGCGTTTTTTTGTCGATGTTCAGCCCTTCCTGCTTTTTCTGCGGTTCCTGCGTTTTGACCGTGTTCGGTTCCATGAAGATCCCCACTTTCCGAGTGTAAGTACCCGCTGGTGAATATTTATGCGATTTTATACACGGATTATATCATGTATATTCACAAAACGCAAGCGTTTTTTCAAAATGGACGCCACGCTGCTTGCGTTTTTGCGCAAAGTCTGCTATAATGCTGCATGGAGGCGATGGTATGAAGAAGAAACAAACCCTGCCGCTGGTGCTCAGCGGTGCGCTGAGCGCGGTTTTGCTCGGCGTGATGGATCTTTTCCTGCTGCCCGCAATCGAACGGGCCGCCGGCGGCCTTCGCTGCTTTGATCTGCAGCTTTCCGGCTATGATTTTGAGACGGCGCGCGCGTTTGTGCAAGCGCTTTCCGCACAGGGGCGGCAGCTTTATCTGTTTGCGTATCTTCCCGTGGATTTTGTTTTTATCGCCGCATACACCGTATTTTTTGTGCTGGTGCTGAAACGGCTGTCTGCGCCGCGGGCAATGGTTGTTTGGCCGGCGGTGCTGGCCGCGAGCGATTTTTGCGAAAACTGCTGCACGGCGGTTTTACTGTGCGGCTTTGAGCGGCTTTCGCCCGCAACTGTTGCGGTGTTCGGCAAGGTGACCGGGTTCAAATCGCTGATGATGTACGCCGTGTTTGTGGCGCTGGTGATCAGTGCGGTTCGCTTTTTGCTGAACAGGCGCAAGGTACGGCGTGCGGCGTAACAGAAAGCATAGAGAAAAACCGCTCCCATTGACAGCGCGGCACAGGCGCCGTCCTCTGTCTTGTCGACCGTTTCCTCGTTTTTGATCGGGAGAACCTGATCGTTTCCATCTGAATGATATAAACATTCTCTTTGTGAGCGAATGATCCGGACAGCACGCCGCGCTATGAAAACACTTATGTATATGCCATTCTGAAAGAAGGAAAAAGAGTGAAAATGAAAGCTTTTGAGAACTACAGCACACATATTCGCAGCACACGGAGAGAACTTCTTTTTGAGTATTTTCTGCCTCTGCTCGCGGAGTTTTTGATACTGATCCTGTGCATGGTGCCTTTCAGATTGCTGAAGGCGCTTGGCCCTATGATCGAAGAGCCGGCCCTGGTCGGCGAAGAACAGACCAAGCCCACGGCCGGCAGGCTGGCGTTCGGCGTCGTCGCGCTGGCGCTATGGTTTGTTTTTACGTTTATCGCGTCACGAGCGGCGAAAAAAGACAAGCACTACGCATCTTCGTTTTTCGGGTTTGCGGCGGGGATCCTGCTGTGGCAGTTCATCGGTGAAATCTCATGGCATTATTCGGTGGGCGGGGTCCATTTCGTTCCGTTTGAAAGCGTAACGACCTTCCCGATCGCATGTATGTTCATCCTGTTGCTGATTTACGGCAAAAAACACCACAGCTTTGACTGGGGCGTCTGGTGTATGCTTCTCTCGTTTGCGTTCAACTGGATGGGACATTACGTGATGGAGGGCACTTATCCGTTTGTCGCATCCATGGTGGATCAACATACATGGTACATCGGCGCTTCGCTTGCGGCAGGCAGCTGCTGTCTGATCTACAGCATCGTATTTCTGCTGTTTCGCGTCAAAACCAGACGGGGCAGACTCCTTGCCTCTATGTTGACGTACATCTCCATCGGTGTGATTGCTTTCGGCCTCATGGAAGGATAACGGGCAGCATTACGAAGCGGACTGGTTTTTTTTAGAAAACAGGAAAGAAACCGAGGACTGCTTTATGAAAAAAATAAATTCTGCGGAGGCAATATGATGAAAAACAAGCGATTGAAATCAGCGGCAAAACGAAAAAACATGAAAAAGGTTTTATGTGTAACGGTCAGTATTGTAATGCTGCTCGGCATATGCGGCGGATTTCCGGCTACGGCAGCATCCGACTATACAATCGTATCGCCGTATGAGGACGTTGTATGGAGCGGAGATCACGCATGGGGCGCATACAAAGGCGTTCTTCATTCGCATACGACCTGGAGCGATGCCGATGAGGATCTCCCGACAATGGTAAAGGAATATTATTCTCTCGGTTATGACTTTCTCGCCAACAGCGATCACGCTGTTACAGGCGTTGCGTGGAACAAAGAACCCGAGCTTGTGTCTCCGTATTGGTATCAGTATTTTCTGGGCAACAAGCTGAGTGTGCTTACCGATGAAGAGTACGAGGCGATCACTTCCGGCACCTACAACAACAGGGGTTACGGTATGACCTGCATCACCGGCGCAAATGAGCTGAACCATCTTACGCTCTCAAAAAATCATGTGAACGGATATTTTCTTCCAAGCGGCGTCGGCAACGGATTTGCCGGGTATTATCCGGGGAAGAATATTACGGACCCCTCGGGCTATGTCAGTGAAAATGAGGTCGGTATTGAAAACGCCTTAAGATTTGTGGAAGACAACGGCGCGCTTTCTCATATCAATCACCCCGGGGACGTGCTTGATTCCACCAGACATCCCGAGGTCGTAACAGATCCTGAAACGATCGGCTTTTACGGCGATCTTCTGCTGAAATACAAGAGCTGTCTCGGAATAGAAGCGCTCAACGAAGTCAACAGCGTAACGCGCTATGACAGAGTCCTGTGGGATCAGCTTCTTATGTACTGCCTGCCCTATGGCAAAACCGTCATCGGCTTCAGCAATACGGACGCCCATTCTCTTCTCAACTGCGACAGCTCTTTCAGCGTATTCATGATGAAAGAGAACACACAGGAAGAAGTAAAAAAGACCATGCAGTCGGGCGCTTTCTTCTGTGTGTCGAAGTGCCTTCCGGGAAACGACGTTTATGAGATAGGTCCCAAAGAGGATATTGACGTCAGAGGCAAGGGTATCCCATATCCGATGTTCAACAGCGTTGAAGTCAACGGGCACAAGGTTTCTGTCACTGTCGAAAACGCTGATGAAATACAGTGGATCGCGAACGGCAAAGTCATCATGAAGGGCAAAGTAGGCGCAGATCCGATCGTTCTGGATCTTGACGCTGTTGAAGGCAGCGAGGATTTTCGGTATATAAGAGCAGAGATCTTAGGGGAAGGCGGAATTTGTCTGACGCAGGCGCTTGTGATCGACGACGGAACACAGCCGCTTGCATTTCATGCAAAAGCGCACACGCCGAGCCTTATTGAAAGAATCATCCTGTTCCTGCGCGGATTGAAGCTTTACAACATCTTTGTTGAGATCTTCCGCGCTGTTAGAAAATAAGATTAATACATCATTTTCCGCTGAAAATTTCACACATTCGACAGACCTCCGTCTCTTTGGTATGATAAAGACACCAAAGAAACGGAGGTTTTCATGATGAAAGACACTTTGCTAATTTGTATATGTATGATGATTGCTTATACTAAACACTAATTAAAAACAGACAACAACCAATTTCTACCCGTGATGATTTTTATCGTATCTTTTGTCAGGTTTTGTATCGTCTCACACAGTCTGTCTACAACCTTATCAAGCGATGCAAAGATTTCATTCCTAAATCCCTGCGTTCGAATCTCTCTCCATATTTGT
>JAFTCX010000068.1 GCA_017454485.1 Clostridia bacterium
ATACTTTTCTCCATCCATTGTTACGTGAATGATTCCCGTGATTCGATCGAATGGATATAAAAAATGATAAAACACCGGTTTAAAAAAGAAATAAAGTATTCCTGAAGCCAATACGGCAACTGCAAGGATAACGGCAATGATTATGATCGATTTTTTTAATGCTTTCATAATTCATATTTCTCCTTTTCAAAAACAGGTTGTTTGAAAAACATCTAATCTGTAGTCTCAACTCAAGCTCGAGTAATCAACGTGACCGTCTCCACATGCCTTGGGACAATAACGTGAATAAAAAAGCCGTTACCTACGCTGCCCACACGACCCCCGGCGTCCGGAATATGCCGCCCGCCGGTTGAGTCAAGACGCCAGAATCGATTTTATTCCATAAAACGTATTACTTGACTATCTGTATTAACTTCAGCCTCAATGTCGAACGGAATGATGCATCGCGGCATAGCATGCCCGATATTAAGATTGAAAACTATCGGAAGCTCCGGATCATCTATCACGCTTATCAATAACTGTCTATACTCTTCCGAATAAGTCTCGTCCATCGGCTTTCCCGCCAGCACACCGGACACTGAGTCGAATACGCCTCTTTCTTTCAAATACTCAAGCGACATTCTGTATTTTTCAGGGGACGGCTTTTCCTCGCTGGATTCCAGAAGAAGTATTCTTCCTTTCCACTCCTCTTTATTGGGAAACAAATTGTATTTATTACAAAGAACAGGCATATCTGCGTAACGTTCCCCGTTAAACATATCATACATCGAATCGATACACCCTCCAAGGATCTTTCCGGAAAATACAGATGCTCCTTGAAGAAGTTCAAATCCATGGTTTAAATGGGAATTCAACGATTTGCCTATCTGATCCGGCGCAAAGCTCGTCCTTTCTTCATACCAGATATCGCTTGGGACGATTTTGCTTATGGTTCCGGTGCGAATCAACTCCTCAAAATACTTCCTGGTGTATGGATGCATCTCGGGACTCAGTTCACAGATATCCGGCAGAAAAGCCTGTCCGTAAAATGATCTCATGCCGATCCTGTGCAGCATAAAATGGTTGATCGTGGTATCTGAAAATCCAAGAAACACTTTATCTGATGCCGCATCGGCCAGATCGTTATTATCAAATAAGTACGGAATAAGGCGATAGGTATCATCTCCGCCGATAGCACAAAGTATCATGTCGATTTCCGGGTCTCGTAACGCCTGTAAAAGATCCTCTGCTCTTTTCTCGGGATGATTCTTGATATATTCGAATCCCTTCAGTGCATTCGGCATAAAAATAACATTCAAACCGTAATTTTTTAATCTTTGCAGGCCGATATCAACTTCAAACCTGATAAACGGTTCTCCGAGAATCCCGCTGGAAAGGCTGACGATCGCAACATTTTTTATCATACCAGACTTCTCCTTTTTTAAAATACTATCATTGAACCGGCTGGGATCGGGTCATCAATGTTACGCACTCGACATGTACCGTCCTTGGAAACATATCCACGCCGACCGCCGTTTTCAGCGTATAGCCGCGCGTCTGCAGCGCTTTGCAGTCGCGCGCGAGTGTTGCCGGGTCGCACGAAACATAAACGATCCGGTCCGGCTCCATGGCGGCAACGGCTTGCAGCGTGTCGGCGCTGCAGCCCTTGCGCGGCGGGTCAAGAATCACAACGTCGGGCGCTGTGCCTGCTTCAAGCAGCTTTGCCGCTGCCTGCGCCGCGTCCGCGCAGAAAAACTCGGCGTTTTCGATCCCGCCGCGTTTGGCGTTTTCTTTTGCGTTTTCAATTGCCTGGGGAATGATTTCCACACCGATGACGCGCTTGGCCCTGTGCGCCATGGAAAGCCCGATCGTGCCTGTGCCGCAGTAAAGGTCAAGCACCGTTTCTTTGCCGGTCAGCGCGGCAAGGTCGGCAGCCTTTTGATACAGCATCTGAGCGCCGGCGGGGTTGACCTGATAAAACGAAAGGGGAGAGAGCTGAAACGTCAGACCGCAGAGGGTGTCTGTGATGAAATCGCTGCCGAAGACGGTGTGACATTCGCTGCCGAGCACAACATTGGTGCGCGCGGCGTTGACGTTGAGCACAATGCTTTTGATGTGTTCGTTCTGTGCGCGCAGTTCTTCGGTCAGCGCGTCGATGTGCGGCACATTCCGGTCTGTGACGACCGGGCAGACCATGATATCGCCGGTGGTAAAGCCCTTGCGCAGATAAATATGGCGCAAAAGTCCCTTGCCGCTTGCTTCGTCATAGATCGAAACGCCGTATTGCGCCGCCCAGCGAACGATCACGTCCAAAATCGCGGAAAACTCCGGCGGCTGCAGCGCACAGGCACGGCAATCCACAATGCGGTGGGAGCGCTTGGCATAAAAACCGACACAGGTGCGCCCGTCGGCGGTCAGCCCAATCGGGTACTGTGCTTTGTTGCGGTAATGCGCGGTGTACGGCGCGGGCAGAAATTCATCGACCGTCAGATCGAATGCGCCGATACGCTGCAGTGCGTCCTGCACGCGCAAGCGCTTGTGTTCGCATTCCGCCGCATAACTGATATGCTGAAACGAGCAGCCGCCGCAGCGTTCGGCAACGGGGCAGGCCGGTGCTATGCGATCCTTGGAGGGGCGCAAAAGCTGCCGGATGACGCCGACAGCATAGGTGGATTTGACTTTGATGATGTGGGCGATCAAACGGTCGCCGACCGCCGCGCCCTCCACAAAGACGGCAAAACCGTCAAAATGCCCGACGCCGCTGCCCTGCGAGGTCAGCGCAGTGATGTCGAGCGTGATTTCGTCATTCTTTTTGATCGGTGGTTTCATTTTTCAGATGGCTCCCGTTTCTTCCTTTTCTCCCCGCGGCAGTGTCAGACAAACGCACAGTCCGCCGAGCGCAGCCTGTTTTGCGCTGATGGTGCCGCCGAGGCTTTCCATGATCTCGCGGCAGATCGCAAGGCCGAGACCGGCAACTTTTCTGCCTTCGTCCGAAGTATACAGCGGCTCGAAAATGACTTCCATCTTGTCTGCCGGCACGCCCTCGCCGTTGTCGGAAACGGCGATGCAAAGCACATCTTCTTTTGCGGTGAATTCAATGACGATCCTGCCGTCTTGTGCGGGCAGATGCTTGATGCTGTTGGAAATCAGATTGCCGAACACGCGGTTCAGACGCATCCGGTCCAGCACCGCGAACGTGTGCGGCGCGTGGTTGAGCACAAGGAACTCCACGTTGATCAGTTCAAGATCGGAGCGGTATTCGTTTTCCAGCAGCGTTTTCATCGTTTCGGTGGAAAACGATTCCATGTGCAGCGGAGCGATCATTTTGTAGCTGAGATATTCGTCGAACTCGTCCATCAAAAGCTGAATTTCCTGCGCTTTGCCGTATATCGTTTCAAGATAGCGCGCTCTGCGCTCGGGCGGCAGATCGTCGCCCCGCAGCCGTTCGGCATAGCCGAGGATGCTGGTCAGCGGCGTTTTGATGTCGTGCGAAATGTTTGCAATGATGCGCTGCTGATTTTGCTGTTCTTTTTCCAAATGTTCCGTGAGCTGGCCGAAGCGCTGATAGATTTTTCCGACATAGCCCTTGAATCTGTGCTCGGCAAGCTTTCCCGTGCGGTCGTATTCCTCCATCGCGTGGTAAAACTTCCGATACGGGCGCATGATGATGGTGTAAACAATAAAGAAGAGCAGAAACAGTGTGGAGATACCGATCAGAAATTCGATGAAATATGCGCGCACAAGCTCGCGGCTGTCGGCCTCGTAGTCGCGCAAAAGATAGACCGACGAAACGACCATGTACGCCTGACCGTGATAGTCAAACGGAGTCTGCACCTTGACGTCGAGCGACGAGTTGGTGCGGTTTTCCGAGCGCAGCAGAACATTGTTGGCGGAATCCTGAATGATGACCGCAAGCTCCGGGTAGCTTTCAATGATCTCCTGCCAGTCGTCTGTGCTCTCGCTGGCGGTGAGCTTTGTGATGATCTCGTTGTTATAGCCGGTCAGCGTCTCCCGGTCGTTATACATCATATCGGTCACATTGTTCGTGACCGAGGAGTTGAAGGCGAACGCGAAAGCGATCACCGCGGCGAGCACGAGAAACGCGATGGCGATGTCCGCCTTGAAATTGTTGCGCAGCCCCTGTTTCATTGCAGATTCACAAACTTATACCCGACGCCCCAAACGGTCTTGATATAGGTGTTGTCGGGATCGATCTTGTCGCGCACGCTCTTGATGTTGACCGCCACCGTGCCGATGTCGCCGAATTCCGTGTTCCAAACGTGCGAAAAAATCTGCTCTCTGGTGAGCACCTTGCCTTTGTTTTCCATCAGATACTGCAAAAGCTGGAATTCGCGGGTGGAAAACTGCACGGGCTTTCCGTTTTTGAACACTTCAAACGAGCCGGTGCGCAGCTCGATTTCGCCAACCTTGATGATCTCTTCCGCCGGCGCGTTCGAAACGCGCTGTTCACGGCGCAAATGGGCCCGCACGCGTGCAACGAGCTCTTCCACCACAAAGGGTTTGGAAATATAGTCGTCGGCGCCGGATTCCAGACCGAGCACGGTGTCCACGGTTTTGCCTTTGGCGGAAACGAGCAGGATCGGGCAGGTGACCGAATCGCGCACCTGCTTGCAAAGCTCAAGTCCGCTCATGTCGGGCATCATGATATCGAGCGTGATCAGATCGATCTTGCTCGCGTTTTGCTCAATATATTGCAGCGCCTCTTTGCCGCCGGTGCAGATCTCGGTTTCAAAACCGTCGTCCTCAAGCGCATCGGAAACAAGCTGCGCGATTGCCATGTCGTCGTCCACAATTAAGATTTTCGCCATCTGTTACACCTTCCTTGGAGTATATTCTTTTTTATTGTACATCATTTACGGACAAAAAGAAAGTGTTTTTGAAATTAAATTTCATTATAATGTAAGAAAAGTTGCCAAATATTCAGAAATAATTAAGGAACAATTTTGGTTCAGCCTGTATAATAAAGAAAAACTGTCGGAAAGGGTGGTTTTGTTGAGAATCCTTGTTGTTGACGATGAAAAGGAGATCGCCGATCTTGTGGCGCTTTATCTGAAAAATGAGGGCTTTTTGCCAACGGTCTGCTACAACGGGCAAAGCGCAAAAGAATGCATTGAAAGCGAAGCGTTCGATCTCGCGGTGCTGGACGTGATGCTGCCCGACATCGACGGCTTCACCCTTTGCGCCGAAATCCGCAAACGCGCGACCTACCCGGTCATCATGCTCACCGCGCGCACGGATGACACGGACAAGATCTCCGGGCTGACGCTCGGCGCGGACGATTATGTGACAAAGCCGTTCAGCCCGCCCGTGCTCATTGCGCGCATCAAAGCGCAGCTTCGCCGCAGCCGGCAGTATAACGACAGCGGCGCAAAGCAGGGCGTTTATGAGTTTTCCGGCCTTCGCGTGAACACACAGACGCACGAGTGCTTTCTTTATGATTCGCCGGTTGCGTTGACGCCGACAGAGTTCGGCATCCTCAAGCTCCTGTGTGAACGCGCGGGAAAGGTCATTGCGACCGAGGAGATTTTTGAAACCGTTTGGGGCGAACGATATCTTGAAAGCAACAACACCGTGATGGTGCATATCCGGCGCATCCGCGAAAAGCTGCATGAGCCGGCAAAAAATCCGCGGTTTGTCAAAACCGTGTGGGGAGTGGGGTATAAGCTTGAAACAGGGGAAAACGAAACCAAAGGAACGCCGTCGGCCTCGCTCGCAGATTCGGCGCAATGAGCGGCTGAGCCGCAAGGTCGTGCGTTCGTTTTTGCGCACCCAGTTCATCGCGCTGATGATCCTTGTTGTGATCTTTCTGATCGTCTTTCTTGCGTCGCGGCAATATGACGACGTTTATTTCGCGGTGCGCGGCGCGCTGAACACTTTTTTGGGCAAGAACGCAGGCGGCTGGATCATGGCGCATAAGGGCGGCACGTTCGCTCTGCTTTATGCCGCGTTTTTTCTGGTCAGCTCCTTTGTGTATTCCGTGTCCACGCTGCACAATTTCAGCAAAACGTGGTTGAGCCTTTCCGCGATCCTCAACGACGAGGACGAGGTGAAGTCTTTTTCCAAGGGCTATTCCGATGTGGAAATCACGCTCAAGGATATCAAGCACGAGGTTTATCGCTCGAAACAAAACGCCCTGCAGTCGGAAGCGCGCAAAAACGATCTTGTGATGTATCTTGCACACGATTTGAAAACGCCGCTGACAAGCATCATCGGGTATCTGACCATGCTTTCGGAAAGCCCCGATCTTCCGCTGGCATCGCGGGCAAAGTACATCGGCATCACTTTGGAAAAAGCCGAACGGCTCGAACAGCTCATCAGCGAATTTTTTGAGATCGCGCGCTACGATATGCAGTCCGTCTCGCTCGAGCGCAACCGGATCGACCTTTGCATGATGATCCGCCAGATTGCGGACGAGTTTTATCCGATGCTCCTGCAGAAGGGGCTGGAGATTCGTCTTGAGCTGCCGGAATCGATCGTGCTGATTGCCGATGCGGACAAGCTCGCGCGTGTGCTCGACAATCTCCTGAAAAACGCCGTGGCCTACTGCTATGAAAACAGCGTGATCCGCGTCGGCGCCACAGTGCAGGACGCGCGTGTGCTCATCCGTGTGCGCAACCGCTGCGATCAGATCTCGCCCGAAAAGCTTTCGCGCATTTTTGAAAAGTTCTATCGTGTGGACGCCTCGCGCGGCACAGCAAGCGGCGGTTCGGGGCTCGGCCTTGCCATCGCAAAGCAGATCGTGGAACAGCACGGCGGTGAAATCAGCGCCTATAGCTGCGACGAATACACCGATTTTACGGTGGAGCTGCCTTTGCAGCGTGCGTAGCTTGCTTTTTCAAAACAGGTGTGCTATAATACAAGAAAGAACCCAACGAAGGGAGGCAGTTTTATGGTCAATCTTTCCAACGCGATTTTTGATCTTGTCGCAAACATCGTCGGCGCAGCAACACAGGAAAAGGACGGTTATCCTGTGCGCTTGCTGGAGCGGCTGAAGGCGCGTTTTGCGCAGTTGATCGGCTCGGCAGAAGCTCTGCTCGGCAAGATCGCCCCGCAGGAATAATTCTTTTTTCGCCGAAGACTGCTTTGCAACGCGGTCTTCGGCGTTCTTTTCGGAGGACGCAATGATGACAAAACAAGACATCCAGGCGCAGCTTGACGCACTGCCGGACAACCGTAAAACAGCGGATGTGGACCGGCTGATCCGCGCGCTTGTCAAAGAAAAGCAGGACCTTTCTTTTCTGCGCGCGTATGTACTGCGCGAGCAGCAGTTTCACCGCATTTATTTTCACGGCAGTCTCAAGCAGATCAAGGACGCCAACGAGCGTCTGCAGTGGCTTGACAAAAATCTGCTGTTTTCCGATTGGTGGCACACGGATGAGAACATCGATTTTGTGAAAGACGCCGATTTTGAGCGCGCGCTTTCCTTTGCGCGCCGCTATGTGTACGACAGCGACCCGTTCATTCGCCGCTGGGGTTATGTGATGTTCATCTCAAAGCTGTGCCGCGATCCGGCGCATCTTGACGAACTGCTCGCGCTGTTTCACAATGACGAAGCGTATTATGTGCAGATGGCGGAGGGCTGGCTGATCGCGGAGCTTGCGGTGTTTTTCCCGGCGCAGATCGAAGCATGGCTGAAAGAATCCGGTCTGCGCTACGAGATCACCGGCAAGGCGATTCAAAAAATCTGCGATTCCTTCCGCATCGACAATGCGCTCAAAGCGCGTTTCAAAGCGCTGCGGCCGGAGATGAAAGCCGTAAAATGAACATAACACGCTGCCTCCCTGTTGTTTCGCGGGGAGGTTTTTGACTGTTTTTTTGTTCACGCATTGACTTTTTCACAGAGATTCTGTACAATGATAAAAAACAATTAAGACAAACTTGAACAGGGAATTTGACCCTTTCCCGAAAGGAGGACGTATGCAGAAAAACTGGTATCGGCTGGACACGGCCGCACTGATCTTTCCCGCAATCGCGCAGCAGGACTGGTGCAACACCTTCCGCTTTTCGGCAACGCTGAACGAAGCGGTCGCGCCGGACATTCTGCAGCAGGCGGTGAACGATTTGGAGATGCGCTTTCCGACTTTTTTCGTCGCGCTGCGCAAGGGCGTGTTCTGGTATTATCTGGAACAGAGCGGTGCGCATGTGATGGTGCAGCCCGACTACGCCTATCCGCTGACCTTTATGCGCCGCAAGGATCTCAAGCACAACTGTGTGCGCGTGCTTTATTATAAAAACCGCATCGCCGTGGAGTTTTTCCATTCCGTCACCGACGGGCACGGCGGCAGCGTCTTTTTGTGCAACCTCGTGGCGCGCTATCTGGAGCTGCGGCACGGCCTTGCGATTCCGCGTACAGAGATGATCTATGACCTTTCGAAAACGCCCTCTCAGGAAGAGCTGGAAAACAGCTTTTTCAAATACGCGGCCGAGGGTGCGGCTTCACGCAAGGAGCCGCGTGTGTACCGGATGCACGGCACGCGCGAAGAGGACGGCTTCAAATATCTGACAACCGGCATCGTGGATACGCAGGCGCTGCTGGACGCGGCGCACCGCTTTGGCGTTTCGCTGACCTCGTTTCTTGCGGCGGTGATGACCGAAAGCGTGATTGCGATTCAAAACGAAGAAAAGCCGCGCAAAAAGCAAAAGCCCGTCAAAATCTCGCTGGCGGTGAATCTGCGCCGCTTTTTCAAAAGCGAAACGCTGCGCAACTTTGCGCTTGCGCTGAACACCGGCGTCGATCCGCGCTTCGGCGATTATTCGCTCGAGGACATCTGCCGTTCCATCTCGCACCAGCTCGGCCTTTATGCAACCAGGCAGAACCTCGCCGGCATGATCAAGGCGAACGTGCAGCTCCAACAGCTTGTGCCGCTGCGTCTGACGCCGCTGTTTCTCAAAGATTTCGGCATGAATCTGGTGTATGCCAATGTGGGCGAAACGGTGAGCTGTTTGAACATTTCCAACATCACGAAGATCGAATTGCCGGACGTGATGGCGCCGTATATCGATCGCATGGAGTTCATCATCGGCACCCAGCGCAGCTATCCGAACAACTGCTCGGTGCTCTCCTACGGCGGAAAAACCTACATCAACATGATCCGCAACATCCGCGAAGCCGAGCTGGAACGCCGGTTTTTCTCCCGTCTTGTGGAGCTGGATGTGCCGGTCGAGATCGAAAGCAACAGGAGGTAACTTATGTATTGTGTGAAATGCGGCGTCAAGCTGCAGGAGAACGTAAACGTCTGCCCGCTGTGCGGCACGCCTGTCTGGAATCCGAACATGGAGCCGGGCACCGGAAAGATTGAGGAAAAGACCTATTCCAACATCCATCCGCAGCATTACCGTGAATCGCGTCTGCCGCTGCTCGTTGCGGTCACGGTGCTCAGCGTGATCGTGATCACCGTGCTGCAATCCATCTTCTTCGGCCTTTTCGGCGATTTCGGGCTGAGCGGGCTGATCTCGCTGGGCGTGGTGCTTGCGTATGTGCTGTTTGTGTTTCCGTTTTGGTTTAACCGACCGCTTTTGCCGATCTTTTCCGTGATCGACCACGCGGCGATAGCGGCGTTTGTGCTTTATGTCTGCCGCTGGACGGGCGGACACTGGTTTTGGAAATTCGCACTGCCGCTGCTGATTATGAGCTGCGTGCTTGTCACCTATATGATCTGCGTGATCAAATATGTCCGGCACGGCAAGCTGTTTTATTACGGCGCGTTTCTGATCGTGCTCGGCGGGTGCCTGACGCTGCTGGAATATTTTCAGCACCTCAATTTCGGCTCAAAAATGTTCACCTGGAGCCCGTTTTATCTGATCGGCCTCGGCGCGGCCGGCGTGCTGCTGATCGTGATCGGTCTGATCCGTCCGCTGCGCGAAGCGCTGGAACGTCACTTTTTCTTTTGAGGCGAGGGAAAACAGATGCTATTGCTGAAAAGTGAAGAAATGAAAGCGGTCGAAGCGCGTGCTGCGGCCTTCGGCATGAGCTATCAGCGCATGATGGAAAACGCGGGCGCGGCAGTGGCGCGCAACATCCGCGTGCTTGCCGAACAAAAAAAGCTGCAGGGCCGCACGGCGGTCATCGTTTGCGGCAAAGGCAACAACGGCGGCGACGGCTTTGTCGTTGCGCGAAAGCTGCATGAAAGCGGCTGGAGTGTACGCGTGATTCTTGCCGGCGGACTGCCGAACAGCGAACAGGCGCGCACGGCGTTTTCGCAGATGGCGAATCTGGCGCTTCCAACCTATCGCTTTGACGGCGACCGGGAAAAATGCCTTGCGGCGTTTGAGGTCGCGGATGTGATTGTGGACGCTGTGTTCGGCTTCAGCTTTTACGGCGAAGTGCGCGAAGCGCAAGCTGCGCTGTTTGCTGAAATGAACAACGCCAAGGCGCTGACCGTGGCGGTCGATGTGCCGTCGGGTGTGCACTGTGACAGCGGACACTGTGACAAAAACGCGGTGCAGGCGGATATGACTGTTGCCGTTTCTGCGCTCAAGCCCGCGCACATTTTGCATCCCGCCGCCGAACGCTGCGGCAGCATCGTCATCGCGTCCATCGGCATTCCGGAGGACTGCTTCCATGAAGTGAAAAGCGCGCTTACTACCTGCAGCGCCGCCGAGATCGGTTCGTTTTTGCCAATGCGTCCCACAACGGCGCACAAGGGCACGTTCGGACATCTGCTGTCTGTTTGCGGCAGCCGGCGGATGCCCGGCGCGGCGTTTATGGCGGCAAAAGCGGCGCTTCGCTGCGGCACGGGACTGGTCACAGCCGCGTTTCCGCGCTCAATGTATCACACGATGGCGTTCAAGCTGACCGAAGCGCTGCTGCTGCCCCTTGCGGAGACCGAACAGGGGAGCCTTTCCCGACAGTCGATCCCGACGCTGCTGCACGAGATCGAGAGCGACAAATATTCCGCGATCGTCATCGGCTGCGGTCTTTCCGTCTGCGAGGACACCGCCGCCGTCTTGAAAGCGGCGCTCGAACACGCGCGTGTGCCTGTGGTGGTTGACGCGGATGGCATAAACCTCCTGTCCGCCAACATAGATATATTACAAAACGCGGCCTGCCCCGTGATCCTGACCCCGCATCCCAAGGAGATGGCGCGTCTGTGCTCTCTTCAGACGGCAGACGTGCAGGCGCAGCGCACCGATCTTGCAAAAGAAACGGCGCAGACACACGGTGTTTATGTTGTGCTCAAAGGCGCAAACACCGTGATCGCTTCGCCGCACGAGGACACGGTCTATGTCAACGCTACGGGTAACAACGGTCTTTCCAAGGGCGGCAGCGGCGATGTGCTTGCCGGAATGCTCGGGGCGCTTTGTGCGCAGGGGCTCTCTTTGCCGCAGGCGCTTTGCGCCGGGGTGTATCTGCACGGTTATGCCGCCGATGTGGTTGCCGCCGAGCTGAGCCGGACGGGAATGCTGCCGACCGATGTGATCGAAGCGCTTGCCAAGGTGTTTGCCGCGTTTGAACATTGATGTTTGGGTGATGTTATGCGCAGCCGCTGGTTTTCCGCGTTATTACTGTTCGCTTTTCTGTGTTCGCTGAGCGCCTGCAAGGGCGAAGCACACACGCTGCTTCTTTCGCCGTTTACCGCGGCGTTGTCCTATACGGAAGCCGATACCGCGTTTGAGGGTGTGTTCACAATGAAAAGCGCACAATCCATGCAGCTTTTGCTGCGTGCGCCGCGAAATCTGCAGGGGCTGCAGTTTGTTTTTTCGGGCGGAAAAACCGAACTGCGCTTCGGCGACGTCGTCCTTTCCGCTTCGGACGCCGAAGCACTGGGCCTTCCGCCGCTTTCCGCGGGCGCGCTGTTTGAAGCGCTTTGTGCGCTGGGCGACACACCGTTTAGCGCTGCGGACACACGGACTGCGGAAGTGCCGACAAAACGCGGCACGGCGCGCGTTGTCTTTTCCGATGATCCGCTGCTGCCGAAAACGGCAGAGCTCGGCGGCGTGACCTTTTCGTTCAAAAACGCAGAAACTTTTTCCTGAAAAGAGCAGTCTCCCCGATGATTATTTTTTGAAAACCGGCGCATACTATTGCTCGGAAGGGGAGAAACAGATGATTGTAAAACGCGGAGAGATCTATTACGCCGACCTGAGTCCCGTGGTCGGTTCAGAGCAGGGCGGCATCCGGCCGGTGCTGATTGTGCAAAACGACATCGGCAACCGCTACAGCCCGACCGTCATTGCGGCGGCCATCACCAGCCGCACAACCAAAAACGATTTGCCCACCCACATTTTTGTGGACGCGTCCACCTGCGGACTGACGCGCAATTCCATTGTGCTGCTGGAGCAGATGCGCACGCTCGATAAGCGGCGTCTGCGCGAGCGCATGGGGGAGCTTGCCCCGCCGCTCATGCTGCAGATTGACCGGGCGATCTCGGTCAGCCTCGGACTGAATGTGCCAAATCTTTCGGCAAAAAAGAACGATTCCTTTGCGGTTACATAATCGCAAAGTTTTTTTATATATATTTGTCTATCTTTCGTTTTTTCATTATTTTTTTATTGACAGCGGGGCCAGAAAATGATAAACTAAACATGACTAATAAGCAAAGGAGTTTTTGCTATGAAAAAAAGCATCAGTATTCTTTTGGCTATTTTGATGATCTTTTCCTGCTTCGGCATGCTGCCCGCACTTGCCGCAGAGGAGGACACGACCAAAAAGCCGCTTTCCGACACAGTGAATGAAATGGTCGGCATCGATTTTACCAAAGCGCTGGAAAATCCCGATCTGAGTACGTATGAGAGCCTTGCCAACGCCGACAGCACCATCGCTTATGAGCAGGCGATGCTCAACGGCGTGGACTTTATGGGCCTGAGCATCGACTATATGTATAACAGCAAGGATCCCATCTATTGGCCGAGCCTGAGCGTTTCCCGCTCCGACCTTGCGCTGGTTTACGGCAATCTGAACACCTACCTTCTGCGCATGAAGAAGGAAAAGCTGAACGATTACCGTTTTTACACCAACGACAAAGCGACGAAGATCTGCAATATCATCGGACACCTGTATGATCCGACTTTCAAGGATATCACGATCAGCTTTGACAACAACCCGACGACCAGCGATATCTTCTATCGAACCATCTGCGAACGCAGCGGTCTGACCGAATGGATCCAGCAGCAGTGGATCGATCCCATCGGCGACACCTACTATGTTGCGCTTTGCACAACGCTCGGCATGCGCCTGGATGACCTTCCGGCACCGGAAAGAGATATCAAAGACGCTTCCCGTGTTGCGCCGCTGCTAGTGAAGAGCATTGTGGAATACAAAGCTTCCGGCCCGTTCGCCCATCTCGTTGAAATCCTGCACATCTTCACAAGAACCTATAACTATTACCTTTCCAAGTCGATTATTCCGTTTTTTGCCAAGTATTGGGATACTACGAAGGGCGCGAATCCGTCCGCATCCTATTACATCCAGAAGGATCAGTTGATGTCCTTCAAAACGCTGCTCAATGTGATCTCCAACGGCAACGGCACCAAAGCCGGCCGTCTGGAATGCATCACCCCGCCGAGCTATCGCTTTGCCAAGTCCACAGACGAAGTGGAAAGCTTCCTGTATCTGATGATCTATTGCAACCTGCTCGGCGCGTTCAAAAACAACAAGAGCGTGGTGCAGGCTTACAAGAACAGCATTGACGCTTCTCCGAACTATGATGCAACGCAGAAGGAGCGCATCAAGGCCATTGTCGGCATGATGTTTGAAGGCAAGTTTGCCGAGGCGGAACCGACCATTTCCAACATCTCGCAGGAGATCATTACCAGCGTACCCAACAATATCAAGAATGCGCTCTTCGGCTTCTTCGGCCGTTTCCTGGATGGACTTTACGGTTTCTTTGATAAGATTTATCAGGCAATCAGAAAGTTCCTGTAATAGAACGCAGAAATCGGTGCATACTGATGATAAGCCCGAACGGTTCCGGCTGTTCGGGCAATTCTTTTCAGGAGAGATGACACATGAATCATTCGGAAAAATCGAATCACTGCATCGGCTGCACCGTACAGCAATGCGCACATCACGCCGGCAAGGACAACTTCTGCACGCTGGAAAAGGTTTCGATCGGCACCCATGAGATGAATCCGACCGAGCCGCAATGTGTGGACTGCGAATCCTTCCGCTTGGGTAACTGACAAAACAAGCACTGCGTTGGCAGCGCCCCCCTTTTTGCCGCGAATCTGTATGCGCGGCAAACGGCGGCGGCGGGACCGCGGCGCGAACGCGCCGCGGAAAAAATCGCCCGGCGGCATTTGGCAACGCCAAATGC